>JAYSOL010000252.1:0-14872 GCA_043723045.1 Gammaproteobacteria bacterium
CCCAAAAGGAGCAGGGAATGCCACAGATCGCACGAGCCGCAGCACCTATGCCTACGCGAATCAAATTTCATTTCGATCCGGAGAAGGCCGTAGAGGTCATCCTCTACGTTGCCAGCCGTGTGCGCGACCCTGGTTTTCATCGGGTATCAAAGATCCTCTACTTCGCGGACCGGGATCACCTGGCCATGTATGGTCGTTTCATCTGCGGTGACAGCTATGTCGCCATGAAAAATGGCCCGGTTCCAAGCGGCACTTACGACATCCTGAAGCACGTGCGCGGCGATGAATTGCCTTTCCCCTGCGCCATCCCCCACGCGAAGGATTCGTTTCGTGTCGATAACAGCAAGCTGATCATTCCATACCGCAATGCCAACCAAGACCTGTTGAGCGAGTCCGAGAAGGAGTGTCTGGATACGGCGATTGCCAAATTCGGCAACATGTCGTTCGGTAAGCTTACCGACATCAGCCACGACAAGGCCTGGGAATCGGCAGATGAGAATGACATCATCGAAGTTGAGCAGATCGTCGCTACCCTGCCTGACTCAGAAGCGCTGCTCAATCACCTTGCAAATCCCCATCCCGACTGAACAGTCGTGCCAATCTGGGACAAGCTTCCGCCAACGGAACGGCGCAGACACATCCACACACGCCTGACACCCGGCCGGGTTATTCTTCTCCACTGTAACTTCACGACGCCGCCTAAGGATAAATTTCTCGTTATTGCGGCCGTGGAGCCGGAACCGCTGTTCCTCATTATTAACTCCACCGTCAACGAGTATATTCGCAAGCGGGAAGACCTGAGCCGGTGTCAGGTTGAGATCGGACACAAGGAACATACGTTCCTTAAGCATCATTCCTTCATCGACTGCACCCAGACACACAAAGTTGCGTTGCGTGATGTTTACGAGCAGCTGGAGCGGGACATCGGAAGGCTGAAGGACAACATCAGCACACCGGTCCGCGAACAAATTATTGCGGCCGTGAAGTTTGCCAAGACTCTCTCCCCGAAACACAAAGCAGATATCGTGTCCTCCCTCGAAAAGGCCTGACAAGGCATATACCCAGTCGGCCCAGCCTAGTTCGCAAAGAATCGTCCCGACACACTGCACGGCCAGTTCTGCATCCTGCTCGCGCAGGAACCTGACCGGACTCCATGCAAAGCCACTCACCCATCCACGCCGGCGGTTTTGACCAGGGCTCAAGGTCGCGCCACGAGCCCCACCCCTCTTGCTTCCGAACACCCTGGCTACTCTGCCTCCAGCAACGCACGTACCTGATCCCGCAGAAACAGATTCTCGTCTTCAAGGATGGATACGCAAAAGGTGAGCTCGCGCGCGGTGCGTCCAAGCTTGTCGAGCTGGGCCTGCAGGGATTCCGTGGTGTCCGGGTCGGACACGGCGGAGGCGATGGCGGCCTTCAGCTGCTCGATGGTGGCGTGTTGTTCATCGAGCAGGCGTTTCGCCTCGACCTCGTCCTTGCCGGCCGACTGGGTGGCGGGCGGGGCGGGTGACACCGGCGCGGCGGCATCCTGCGCAAGCAACATATGCAGGCGCGCATCCAGCTTGTTCCAGGCAGCGTCATCGTACACCGTGAGGCCGGCCCATTCAGCTTCCATTTGCAATAACTCGGCGCGCAGCGCCAGACGCCCTGTAGCGCTAGCACTGGCACCTGCACTAGCGGTCGCACCGCCCAGACCCTCCAGTCGTCCGCGTGTGCGCTGCAACTCCGTGGCCAAATAATGCGCGGCGTCGTTCGGCGCACCGGCCACTGGCGCGGGCGGCTGCACGGGCGATGCACGCCTGGCGGCCAGGCGGGCCGAGAGCTTGCGCACCTTGAGCAGGGCAAACCCGGCCAGCAGTACCGACACCAGCAGCGCCTGCAAAACCAGGAGGAAAACCACGAGGCTGATCTTGATCATGAGGTATCTCTCTCCCTGCCTGAGGCGACCCGCTGGGTCGTGCGGATCGCCGGGCAGTTTGATGGCGTTATATTTGTTGTCTATGGGCCATCGGCGCCAGGAGGCCGCCAACACCGATACGACGATGTTCTCACGCCGGAACGAATCGAGTACAGTATAGTGCATCATGCACCTACCCGAACTCGTCGCCCACCGGGGTTATACCCTGCACTACCCGGAAAATACCCTGGCGGGCATAGAGGCAGCCATTCAGGCCGGTGCGCGTTACATTGAAGTGGACGTCCAGCTCACCGCCGACAAAGTACCCGTGCTGTTCCATGACCGCAACCTGCAACGGCTCTGCGGCGTCAGCGGCCTGGTGCACGAGTTCTCCCTGCAACGCCTGCATAACCTGCGCATCTCCGAATTCGACCGCTTCGGCTATCGTTATGCACAGACACCCGTCGCCACCCTGGCGCAACTGGCCGAGCTGCTGGGCCGCCATCCGCACCTGCGGGCATTTGTCGAAATCAAACGCGTGGCGATAGAGCGCTTCGGGGTGGACCTGGTCCTGCACCAGGTGGTGCGCGACCTGCGCCACGTGTTCAAGCAGTGCACGTTGATCTCCTATTCCATCGAGTTTCTGCGCACCGCGCGGCGCAATGGTTACCCCTCCATCGGCGTCATTCTGGATAAATGGCGCCACCGCCATCTGGAAGCGGTGAAGGCCATGCACCCGGAATTTTTCTTCTACGACGCCGTGGATCTGCCGCGCTGGGGCAAGCTGCGCGTGAGCGGCGGCCAGCTGGTGGTGTATGAAATCACCGATGCGCGCACCGCCATCAACCTGGCAAGGCGCGGCGTGGACCTGATCGAGACCTTCGCCATCGGCGAGATGCTCGCGGAATTTGAATTGCTGCGCACCGCACCGGCATGACCGCCGCGTACGACGTCGTGGTCATCGGCGGTGGTATCCAGGGGGTCGGGGTCGCGCAGGCGGCGGCCGCCGCCGGCCACCGGGCGCTGCTGCTGGAAAAGACCGCGCTGGCGAGCGCCACCTCCAGCCGTTCGAGCAAACTCATCCACGGTGGTCTGCGTTATCTGGAAAGCGCCCAATTCGGCCTGGTGCGCGAGTCCCTGCGGGAACGCGAACTATTGCTGCGACTGGCGCCGGATCTGGTGCGGCGGCTGCCGTTTCACATCCCCATCTACGCCACCACCACGCGCCGCCCGTGGACAATACGCGCGGGCCTCGCGCTGTATGCCTTGCTCGGCAACCTCGCCCCGGACTGCCGCTTTGCCACGCTCCCGCGCGCGCACTGGCCGGAGTTGGACGGCCTTAGTACTGACGGGCTGCAAGCCGTGTTTCGTTATTTCGATGCACAGACCGACGATGCCGCGCTGACGCGCGCGGTCATGCGTTCGGCGCAAACACTGGGGGCGGAGCTCGCCTGTCCCGCGCGCTTTGTGTCGGCGGAACGCCATGCTGAAGGCTATGCGGTGAACTACACCACCCCTGCTGCGGACATCACCTGTCACGCCCGTTGCGTGGTGAATGCCGCCGGCCCATGGGCCACCCAGGTGCTGCGGCAGTTTATACCGGCCCAACCGGTTGAGGACATCCAGCTGGTCCAAGGCAGCCACATTCTGGTGGCGGGCCGACTCACTCAGGGCGCCTATTATCTGGAGGCGCCGCAGGATAGGCGCGCCGTGTTTGTCATGCCCTGGTATGACCGCACCCTGGTGGGCACCACCGAATCCGTCTACACCGGCGACCTGGCCCAGGTGCAAGCGCTGCCGGCGGAGATCAGTTATTTACAAACCACCCTGGCCCAGTATTTCCCGGCGCGCCCGCTGACGGTGGTAGACAGCTTCGCCGGACTGCGGGTCCTGCCGACCGGCGCCGGACGGGCGTTTCACCGTCCCCGGGAAACGTGCCTGCAGGCGGATGACCCGCATAGGCCTAGTATTATTAGCATCTATGGGGGGAAGCTCACCGGCTACCGCGCCACGGCGGAGCGAGTGATGCGCCTGCTGCAGGGGACACTCCCGCAACGCCAGCCCCGAGCCGATACCGCGAAAATACCCCTGCAGAACTGAGTGCAGCAGGTTGGGGTGGCGCCCCTGGGACGGGCGCAATACGAAAATAAGGTCTATATTTACCGCTACAGGTCCCGCACAAAAGCGAGCCTTAGCAAGACCTTAATCCCGTTCGAGGGAACCCGCAGACTTGGGGTTTCCAGCAAGCGTAAAATTGCTCCGGGCCAAAACAGGATGCACCGCCAGTACCGCAGGAAGCGAGTGTCGCCAGACACACCCAGCGCGCCCTCGAATGCATAACACCCAACGCTTCACGGCGATCAGCAGGATGCATGAGCGCTCGAATTTTTTACCTTCAGGAGCCCGTACTCAAGCCCACACAAACCGGCGGTCCGAACATGGCGCGCAAGGCGACAACGTTCAAGTATTCCAAGCACGTTATCGGCTATGGATTTGCCCTGGTGCTGATCCTGCTGGTCGGCATCGCCGTACTCGGCGTGCGACAGATGGCGGTGATTAACCATGAGATGCAGACCCTGGTAGAACAACAGAATCTAAAAACCAACCTGGTCTTCAGCATGTACTCGGCGGCGCGCGAACGCGCGCTGCTGCTGCATGCCATGACATTGAGCCACGACCCCTTCGAGCAGGACGAGCAATACATGCTGTTTAACGCCAAGGCCACGGAGTTCGCCATTGCCCGGACACGCTGGCTGGAGATGTACCCAGGCGCGGAGGAAAAAGCAATCATTGCGCAACAGGGCAAGCTAACCAGCATTGCGGCGGTTGTGCAGCTCAAAGTGGCGGAGACCATACGGGAGGGCAAAATAAAGGAAGCGAACCGCATGTTGCTGCAGGAAGGCATCCCGATACAGAACAAGGTGCTGGACACACTCACCGTTCTGCTCAGTCTGCAACATCAAGCCAGCCGCAAAGTCACCGAACAGGCCACGCGCGAATATCGTTATGCCTCTGCCTCCATGCTGGTCCTGGGCGCCATCGCCGTGATCCTCGGGATCATCACCGCGGTCCTAGTCACCCGCCGGGTGACCAAGACCGAGGACGAGCTGTTCCATGAAAAGGAACTGGCCGAGATTACCCTGCACTCCATCGGCGACGCCGTGATCACCACCGACCTGGCCGGTAACGTCGACCACATCAATCCGGTGGCCGAGGAACTGACCGGCTGGTCCGCAGATCTGGCGCACGCTGCCCCATTGAGCCGGATTTTCTGCGCGCTCGACGAAACCACGCGCGCACCCCTCGAACTGATGCCGGCCCAGGTGGTCGCGGGCGGGGCACAACGCATCGACAGCCAGCATGCCTTATTGATACGCAAAGACGGGCAGGAATTTCTCATCGAGGGTAGTCGCGCGCCGATACGCAACGCAGCGCAAGAAACCATCGGCAGCGTTCTGGTGTTTCGCGATGTCGGCAGGGCCCGCACGCTGGCGCAACAACTCTCGTGGCAGGCCAGTCACGATGAGCTGACCGGGCTGGCCAACCGGCGCGCCTTCGAACTCCTGTTGCAGCAGCACATCGACAATAGCCGATCCAGCGATCGCCGGCATGCATTGCTGTATATCGACCTGGACAACTTCAAGATCGTCAACGATACCTGCGGACACGAATCCGGGGATGAACTGCTGCGCCAGCTTGCCGGCGTGCTCAGCAACAAGCTGCGCGAATCGGACACCCTGGCGCGTCTCGGCGGTGATGAGTTCGGTGTGCTGCTGGAGGGCTGCTCCATCGAGTCCGCCCTGCGCATCGCCAACGACGTGCTCGGATGCATCCAGGAATTCCGTTTCGCGTGGGATGCCAAGGTGTTTACCGTCGGCGTCAGCATCGGGCTGGTCGCCATCGATGCCGACACCCCCGACATAACCAGCATATTAAGCGCGGCCGATCACGCCTGCTACACCGCCAAGGACATGGGGCGTAACCGCATCCACCTGTTCCAGCTGAACGACCGGGAGGTGACCAAACGCCAGGGGGAAATGCAGTGGGTGGCGCGGATAAACAGCGCCCTGAGCGAGAACCGTTTCCGCCTTTACTATCAGAACATTCAACCGCTTGCGGTGCGCAGCAAGGCGGTGGAACACTGCGAGATTCTGCTGCGCATGCTGGATGAGAATGGCGACATCGTGCTGCCGATGGCGTTTATCCCCGCCGCCGAACGCTACGGACTGATGCCGGCCATCGACCGCTGGGTGATCGAGACGCTGTTCGCTATGCTCGGGCCGCAGATGCGCGCCAAGACCTCGATGGCGCGGCGCACGCAGGACGAGCGCTTCCCTATGTACGCCATCAATCTGTCCGGCGCCAGCCTGAATGACGATACCTTTCTGACTTTTGTGCAGGAACAGATCCAGCGCCATGCTATTACGCCGAATGTCCTGTGTTTCGAGATCACCGAAACCGCGGCCATCATCAACCTGAAAAGGGCATCCTCTTTCATTCAGGAACTGAAACGCATCGGTTGCCGCTTCGCCCTGGATGACTTCGGCAGCGGCATGTCTTCCTTCGGTTACCTCAAGGCCTTGCCGGTGGATTACCTCAAGATCGACGGCTCATTTGTCGTGGATATTCTGCACGATCCCACCGACTATGCCATGGTCGACGCCATCAACCGCATAGGACATATCCTGGGTATCCAGACCGTCGCCGAGTGGGTGGAAAACGCGGCGACCCGGGAGGTGCTGAGAAATCTAGGCGTGGATTTTCTCCAGGGAAACGACATCCATTTTCCCGAGTTATTGACTGTCTTACCGGACAACTCCTATCCGGGCAGGTATATGAAGGATGTTTTGCCTGGCACGCTTCACTGACCTACTTGCCAAGTATCTAGCGGGACACGACCTGCTCCAAGGCCTGCTTCCAGCGCACATAGCGCGCGCGCAGCGCGGCGTTGCCGGCCGGCTTGAACCACACGCCCAACTCCGGCTCCGGCCAGCTGGCCGGATTGCCCGCCAGCAACCAGGCGGTGCCGCGGGCCGTGGCCTCGACAACCTGTGGGCGATACACGGGTAGCCCGCTCAGGTCCGCGAGCCGGCGGCACAGACCATCATAAGCGGTGAGTCCGCCGCTGACGCGCAGGGATTCGAAGGGCGAAGAAAGCTGTCCGAATTCCTCCAGATTGACCTGCAACAAAAACACGATACTTTCTATCACCGCCACCGCCTGTTGCCACGGCTCGCCCGGCCCGATGAAGCGCGACTCCACCTGCGGCGCCCAGTAGGGCGAACCGACACCCGAGACGCCGTTGATGAACAGCGGCGGCTCTTCGGTGCGCTGTAACCAGTGCGGCATGTGTTGTTCGATATCCGGCAAGGCCACCTGCTCCTGCCACCAAGCCAGCGCGCTGCCGGCGCCGTTCACCGTGCCCTCCAGTACATAGGTCAGCTCGGCGCCGTCCTGCAGCACCACGCCGGACAACAGCCGCCGGGTATGTCCCGGATAATGACCGGAGGTACGCTGCACAAACGCGCCGGTACCGACATTGATATACGCCACGTCGGCGTAGGGCTGGCCATCGGAAAACAACGCCGCCGACTGATCGCCGGTGACGATCAGCAGCGGGATGGCGTGCACCGGCAATTGCAGCATGCCGTAGGCGTGGCGCGTCGGGACGCACACCGGGAGCACGCTGGCGGGTATGCCGAACAGGTCGAGCAACCAGGGATCCCAGGTGAAGGTCTGCAAATTCCACAGCAGGGTGCGCGCGGCGTTCGCCGGGTCCACCAGCAAGGCACGTTCGCGCGTCAGGCGAAAGACCAGAAACGCCGCCAGCGGCCCGCACGCCAGATAACCGTCGCGCTGTGCGGCACTCACCGCGGGCAGGTGGTCGAGACACCAGCGCAGCTTGCTCGCGCCGTAGTGGGCGGACAGAGTCAGGCCGGTGGCCTTGCGTATCGCCTCCGCCTGCGGTGAAAACTGCGCAAGCCAGGCATGCGCGCGCCGGTCCTGCCAGCTGATGACCGGCGACAGGGGCGTGCCATCGCGCCGGTCCCAGCAGACGATGCTGGAGCGCTGCGTGGCAAGCCCGGCATTCACCACCGCGGCGGCGCGCGCCCCCAGGTGTTCGAGCACCTCGGCGACAGCGCCCGACACCGAAGACACCACCTCCTCGGGATCCTGTTCCACCCGCTCCGGCAGCGGACGCGTGGTACCGACTGCGCGCATGGCCTGGGCCACGAGGGAACCCGCGCCGTCGAAGACCAGGGCTCGACTGGCGTGCCCGCCCTGGTCGATGGCCAGGTGCAGGTCGGTTTTATACGTGGGCGTTGGCGACGGCATAGGGAGCGGGACGACTAGCCCAGACCCTCGACATAACCGGACCAGTCATAATCACCGGCACCGCTCACCAGAAACCACGGGTTGAGCAGGTCGGGTTTGTTGTAGGTAAGGGGCTTGCCCTGCATGTCCGTCACGTGTCCGCCGGCCACCTCCACTACGCACTGGGCGGCGGCGGTATCCCATTCGGAGGTGGGACCGAGGCGCGGATAGACATCGGCCTTGCTTTCCGCCACCAGACACAGCTTGAGCGAACTGCCCATGCTGGCGGTTTCGTACTCGCCCTCACGCGTCTTGAGCCGCGCCAGGAAATCCTCCAGCTTGTCGCCCCGATGGGAGCGACTCGCCACCACCGTGGCCTTGCCGCCGGAATAGCTGGAGGCAAAGATGATGTGGCGCTGGCGTGCGATCTGTTTGAAGGCGCCGAGACCGACGCAGGCGAGATAGGTCGTGTCCGTCACCGGTACATACACCACGCCCAGCACCGGTCGCCCCTCATGGATCAGCGCGATGTTGACGGTAAATTCGCCGTTGTGATGGATGAACTCCTTGGTACCGTCCAGGGGGTCCACCAGCCAGAAGGTGTGCCAGCGGGAACGCTCCGCGTAGTCCACGGCGGCGGACTCCTCGGACAGGATGGGGATGTCCGGTGTCATGCTGCTGAGCCGTTCGACGATCAGCGTGTGCGCCAGGCTGTCGGCCTCGGTCAGCGGCGAGCCGTCGTGCTTGTCGCTGACCTCATAGCTGCGTTCATACACCTCTAGGATGCGCCGGCCGGCGTCCGTGGCGATGACCACCACCTCTTCCAGATACTTGCAGCTGTCTTGCCTTGCCATGCTATCGTTCCTTACCTTGTTGGTTGAGATTCGTTGAGTCCCTAAACATATAGATCAGCGACCCTCCGACCGCAATAACTCACGCACCATAAACAACGCCGCGATGGAGCGCGCCTCGGTGCAATCCGCATGCGCGCACAATTCGTTCAGCCGCTCCAGCGACCACGGCACCACCTCGATGGGCTCGGGCTCGTCGCCGTCGCGTTTTTCCGCGTACAGATCCTCGGCCAGCAGCACGTGGGTGACGTGACTGAAATAACCGGGGGCCAGGGTCATGGATTTGATCAGGCGGATACGCCGCGCGCCGTAACCGATCTCCTCCATGATCTCGCGGTTGGCCGCCTCCTCCGGCAGCTCGCCCGCCTCCATCCGGCCCTTGGGCAGGGCGAGCTCGTAGCGCTCGACGCCGGCGGCGTATTCGCGAATCATGAGCACGGTATGCGCGTCCAGCATCGGCACCACCAGCACCGCGCCGGGGCTGGTGCTGCGCAATCGTTCCCACTGCACTTTGGTGCCATTGGGGAAGTGCAGATCCACCTGCTCGATACGGAACAAACGGGTGTGAGCCAGGGTGGTGCTGTGGGTGACGTTCGGTTTTCTGGTCATAGTGTCAGGTCGTGCACGACGGATTAACTTTTTTGTCGGTTTAACAATACTCCCCACCGGCATTGACCGCTATACTCCCGCGGCGGGGCTGGTTACACTGGTTACATTGGGGGGGACTCCCGGGTTCTATATTTTATACTTTTACAAACTCCCACCACCGGAGCAGATATCATGATCGTCGTTCAGGAAGAAACAAACCTGCTCAAGGCCGGCGTCTTCGCCGAGCTGACGCTGGCGGATTACCGCGAGCTGGAGCAGGCCATCAGCAAGAATCTCAAGGCCCAGCATAAACTGAATCTGCTGCTCGACCTGCGCAAAATGGCCGGATTCACCCTCGACGTCGTCTGGGAGGACATCAAGTTCACCCGCAGCCATCCGCACGACTTCGCGCGCATCGCGGTGATCACGGACGACCAATGGACCCCCTGGCTGAGCTGGCTCGGCACTGCCTTTACCGACGCCGATACGCAAACCTTCACCGATGCGGCGGCGGCGGAGGCCTGGGCGCGCGGGCGCTAACCCAGCGCGCATGTCGGGTTACGCTGCGCTAACCCGACCTACCCTGCTCCATACAAATACAACGGGTCAGGGCGACGACAAATATTTTCCGATCACGCGGCGCAATACATCGGCATCCACCGCCCGCGCGGGCGCTGTGCGCCGGGCCACGGCCCAGATGGGATCGGGAAAATGCGCGTCGTCCACGAAGCGCGGAATCACGTGCCAGTGCAGGTGCGGCACCTGATTGCCGAGGGACGCCAGATTGATCTTGTCCGGCCGCAGCAGGTCACGCAGCGCCTGCTCCACGGCGAATACCACGCGCATGATGTGTGAGCGTTCCACGGTTGCCAGATCGGTCATCTCTTTTACGTGCCGGTGCAGGATTACACGGCAAAATCCTCCATAGGACGCATCGTCCACCAGAATGACGCGCAACAGATCGTCGCTCCACAGCACGTCCTCGGACTGGGGGTCGCACAGCGGACAGGCTGGTGCATTCATGGGTCGATCGACTTCCCGTGGTCGGGTGCATTTTGTTTCTTAAGCGTCGTCAGCGCGTTCCAGTGGCGGATGGCCTCAGGGATCTCCGGTGGCACGAACCCCGGGGCGACGGCGTTCAGCACCGCGTTGCTATCCACCCGCGTGCGCCCGGCAAGAAACACACCCTTGACCATGGCGAAGGCGTGCAGCCGGCGCCCCACTTCGAAACGCTGTTCGATATAAAAGTATTTTTCATCCCAGGTCAACAAACGGCTGACGATCTCGAATTTCTGCAACGGATCGATGGGCCGGATGTAATTGATTTCCGCCGCCCCCAGCACCGGGAACCAGCCGTTGCGCCACATCGGCCGCCATAACCCAGTCTGGCCCAGCAAATGCACCCGACCGAGATCCATAAAGGTCAGGTAGCGTCCGTTGTTCATATGCATATTGAGATCGCAATCCGTCGGCCACACGCGAAAGGCGATGCGTGAGTCCTCCAGCAGACCGCGCCGCCGGAGAAAGGGCAGCATAAAAAGCACCCGCAACAGACGCAAGTAAAGATTCACCGCACTCTCCTGATGGACCACAGCTTCCCGGCTACCGGCTGTATTATTATAATGATACCCTCGGCGGCCCGTCCCGGGTTGAAATCCCCACCCGCGGCATCAATACTACCACCGCCCACAGACAACCTTCGTATAGGCGCACCCATGATCAGCTGGCCACAAATCAATACCGTACTCCTGGACATGGACGGCACCCTCCTGGACCTGCATTACGACAACCACTTCTGGCAGGTACACGTACCGCAACGCTACGCGGAAAAACACGCCTTGTCCCTGGACGCCGCGCGCGCGCAACTCTTTCCCCGCTTCCGCCGGGCGGAAGGCACCCTCGACTGGTACTGCGTGGATTACTGGACGCGTGAACTGGGGCTGGATATTGCGTTACTCAAGGCCGAGGTGGACCACCTCATCGCGGTGCATCCCCACGTGATCGAATTTCTCCGAGCGGTGCGTGCAAAGGGCAAACGCATCGTGCTGGTCACCAATGCCCACGGCAAAAGCCTGGCGTTGAAACTGGAGCGCACCCAGCTGGGCGGCCATTTCGATGCCGTCGTCTGTTCCCACGACTTAGGCATGCCCAAGGAGCACCTCGGTTTCTGGGAAAAAATGCAGCAGGTGGAGTCGTTTGATAAAGACCGCGCCCTGCTCATCGACGACAGCCTGCCGGTACTGCGCTCGGCCCACCACTATGGCATCGCGCAACTGCTGGCGATAAAAAATCCCGACTCGCGCGGACCGGAGAAAGACGCCGGGGAATTCCGCGCCCTCGGCAGTTTCCGCGAGATCATGCCCTGAGGTATATATAGGCGGAGTGCGCTGTACGTAGGGTGGGCATTGCCACCATGGGCGGCGACCGTAGCCACGAGCGGTGGGCGATGCCACCCTACCCAAAGAGCGGCTATGATCGATAACTTCCTACGCTATCAGCGCTTGGCCTTCTTCTTGACCTTCGCCTCTTCCGGCTGCGTAAAGCGTGTATCCCATTTCTTAAAACGCTTGCGGCAGTACTTCAGCAGATCATCGTAACCTGCAAAGAATATCAGAAAGTCCTTTTTCGACATGCCGTGGAATTCACAGTTGTCGTTGGAGTGATCGCGGCAGATCTGTGGCCGCGTTTCATAGATGCCGCAGCGCCCATCGGACTGCAGGTGCAGGCAGGGGTTGTTGACCAGCAGAAACCAGCCGTCATCGTCCTTGAACAGTTGCATGTTCTTATGCGACACCTGCCACAACAGCATATCGAAATCCGCCATGGAGCGCGGCGCGTCGATGTTCTGGGTGAGGTAGGTGCAGCAGGTGGAGTTGGTGCAGTAACCGCATTTGTTCTCCGGGGTCAGCTTGATCCTGCCCAGGGGCTTGATGGGAATGATGGTGGTCATGGTGGGTTCCGTCGCGCGGGTTCGTTTAGGTGCGGTGGTTGGATTATACCGGCGTGGCGCGGGGAAAACGAGTCACCTGTCCGAACCCGGACGCCGGCCCCGGGGCATGAGCGATTGGCCCGATTTCTGGCATACTAGCGTGGCGTGCGCGCCCTAAGAGCCATAATCAGTGTGGCGTGCCCGCCCTAAGAGCCATAATCAGGCGTACATGGGGCGCACAAGAGCAGCACCGGAGGCGGCGTGAGACTTAGCGGAAAAGAGTTCATATCCTGGGATAACAAATGCATCACCCTGCTTGGCATGTCCGGGGTCGGCAAGACGCGCCTGGCCAACCTGCTGCGTCGCGGCAACTGGTTCCATTACTCGGGTGACTACCGCATCGGCACGCGCTACCTGGACGAGCCTATCCTGGACAACATCAAAGGTCAGGCCATGCAGATCCCGTTTCTGCGCGACCTGCTGCGCTCCGACTCGATCTTCATCAGCAACAACATCACCGTCGACAACCTCAAGCCGGTGTCGAGTTTTCTCGGCAAGCTCGGCAATCCCGAACTCGGCGGCTTGAGCCACCAGGAATTCAAGCATCGCCAGGAGCTGCACCGGGTGGCGGAAATCGCCGCCATGAAGGACGTGCCCGAATTCATCCGCAAGGCGCAGACCATCTATGGGTACCAGCATTTCGTCAACGACGCCGGTGGCAGCGTGTGTGAACTGGACGATGCCGAAACCCTGCGGGTGCTGGCGGACCATAGCCTGATCCTCTACATCCAGGCCACGGCCAGTGACGAGCGCGAGCTCATCCGGCGCGCCGAGCTCGACCCCAAGCCGCTGTATTACCGCGAGGCGTTTCTCGACCAGCAGCTGGCCATCTATATGACCGAGACCGGCGCTGCCTATGTCGCCGAGATCAATCCGGATGACTTCGTGCGCTGGATGTTTCCGCGGCTGTTCTATTCGCGCATCCCGCGTTATCGGGAAATCGCCGAGCGCTACGGCTACAGCATCACCACCGACGAACTCGCCCAGGTTAAGGACGAGGCCGGTTTCCTGCAGCTCATTGAAAGCCTCCTGGACCGGCCGTCCTGATGCGATGATATCGAGGGGATCCCGACCATGCCACTGATAGCCAGCTCCCAACTACCCACCTTCGCACGCCTGCAGCAGGAGGGTGCCACGGTGGTGCCGCCCGACCTGGCGCTGCGCCAGGACATCCGCGAACTGCACATCGGTCTGCTCAACATGATGCCGGATGCGGCCCTCGCCGCCACCGAACGCCAGTTCTTCCGTCTCGTGGGCGAGAGCAACCAGATCGCGCAGTTCTATATGCACCCGTTCACGCTTAAAGAACTGAAACGCGGCGCCGAGGGCAAGGCGCATGTGGAGCAATATTACGAGACCTTCGAGCAGATCAAGGCGCAGGGGCTGGACGCGCTCATCATCAGCGGCGCCAACGTCAGCCAACCGGATCTCACCCAGGAGCTGTTCTGGGAACCGCTGATTGCGGTCATCGACTGGTCCTACGCCAACGTCACCTCCACCCTCTGTTCGTGCCTCGCGACACACGCGGTGCTGCAATTCCGTTACGCCCAGAAGCGCCGGCACCTCGGCTTCAAGCGCTGGGGCGTTTATGCGCACCGCGTCATGGATCGCAAACACCCGCTGGTCAACGGCGTGAATACACGCTTCGATGTGGCACACTCGCGCTTCAACCAGATCGACCGCAGCCAGTTCGAGGCCGCCGGGCTGCATGTGCTGGCGGAGAGCGCGGACGCCGGCGTGCATCTGGCGGTGAGCGAGGACCTGTTTCGCATCGTCTTCTTCCAGGGTCACCCGGAATACGATATCAACAGTCTGCTGAAGGAATACAAACGCGAAGTGACGCTGTTCACCAAAGGCGCACGGTCCGACTATCCGCCGTTTCCGGAAAATTACTTCAGCCTCAAATCCCAGGCGATACTGGAGGAATTTATGCAGCGGGTGATGGCCGCCAAGTCCCGGGGGGAGACCCCGCCGGACCTGCCGGAGACGCTCATCGGCCGGTCGCTGGACAACACCTGGCACGATACGGCGGAGGCGGTGATCAACAACTGGGTCGGCAAGGTCTACCAGCTGACCAGCAACGACCGCAAACAACCCTTTCAAAAGGGCATCGACCCGAACGACCCGTTAGGCCTGCGCCGTTAGCGCTGCGCCAGGTTACACCCTGGGTTGTTTGGCGGGACTGAGCTGCACCCGGCTGCGGGTTATTTCAGGCGATGGGTCGAATCAACC
>JAYSOL010000253.1:0-6609 GCA_043723045.1 Gammaproteobacteria bacterium
CGCGTCGACTTGCGTGCCAGCGCGATGCGTCGCCATATCTGCGGGTGCATCTCCGCCGGATTCATACCCATGAGGAAGAAGCAGTCGGTGCTCTCGATATCGTCGTAACATCCGGGCGGTCCGTCGGAGCCGAAGGTGCTCATGTAGCCGTAGACCGCGGCGGCCATGCAGAATCGGGTGTTGGAGTCCATGGTACTGGTGCCGATGGCGCCCTTGCCGAGTTTGCCCATGGAATAGTATTCCTCCAGCGTCCATTGGCCGGTGTTATAAAGGCCGACGGAATCCGCACCGCTGGTGCTGACGGCATCGATGATCTTGGTCGCGAGCAGGCTGATGGCCGCATCCCAGGTGATCCGGTCCCAGCCGCCGCCGCTGTTGCGCTTGAGCGGGTACATGGCGCGCTCGGCCACGCGCAGGTCGCTGTTGTTCAGTACTTTATACTCGTAGACACCTTTGACGCACACACGCCCGGCATTGGTCGGGTGTTTGTCGTTACCCTTTACCGCCACCGCCTTGCCGGCGGCGTTGACACCGATTTTCAGGCCGCAGCCGACCGAGCAGTAGCCGCATACCGAATATACCCACTGACTGACGTTGTTGAACGTATCGTCGGCGCTGGCCTTTTCGCCGGTAACCAGATTGAGGATGCCTCCGCCGATCACGGCTTGCGAGCCGAGCAGGGTGCTCCACTTCAGGAAGGTGCGCCGATCCTGGTTGCATAGTTGCGGATCGCGTTTGAGCTGGTCTATTTCAGCTGGCGTGAACTCTTTTATGGGAATAAGCCTATCGCGCTTGCGCTTCATTGTGTCTCTCCTTTTGCATCCTGGGCTGGATAGGTTGGGCGGATCGGATCGGTGTAAGGCCGAGTGTGACGATGACTGCATGATTGTTGACCGGAAAAAAACCAGCAATGACAAATGTCACCGGTAGGGGTATTGCCGCGGAGGGGGATGGCCGGGGATCAACCTGCCCGGTGGGGGGATCGGGATTTAGAAGTAGTATAAATAGCGCGGCAAGGGATCAGCTGGCTTCGCCGATGCGCTTGAGGGCGGGCGCATCGTGGATGACGAATCCGTCTTTGGTAAGGGAAATCAGCCGGGTGTTTTCCAGCTGTTTGAGACTGCGTATCAGGGTGCGCTGGGTCACCCCCAGGACTTCGCCCAGTTCCGCGCGGGTGAGGGATACTTCCAGCACGCCGTGGCGCAGGTTGCGCTCCACGTGGGTTTCCTGCAGAAACACCAGGTAGGACGCGACCCGTTCGAGCGCGGTCTTTTGTCCGAGGTTGGCCACGTGCTTGATGTAGGCGTTCAGGTTGCGCGCCATGGATTGTATCAGGGTGTCGGCGATCGCGCGGTGCTGGCCCATGATCTCGAACAGGTGGTTCTTGCGCAGAAAACAGACCTTGGTTTCGTCCAGGGTCACGGTGGTGCTGCTGTGGCTCTGCAGGAACAGGTCTTCGCACGCCAGCAGATCGCCCGGGATAGACACCACTTTGTGTATCTGCTGGCGCCCGTCCAGGAGGGATTTGTAGACCTTCACTTCGCCGGAGATGAGAATGTGGAGGCATTCGCTGGGTTTGCCTTCGACATACAGGGTATCGCGCCTGCCATAGGACTGGATATTCAGCGCCTGCTGCAATGCCAGTTTCGCCACCAGCGGCAGGCCGGAAAAATATTCCGAATCATCCAATATGCAAGACAGGCAGCGCAGGCTCTCGGCCTTGTGCCGGCAGGGCCCGGCGGCGCTGGTTTTTTCTGCAGTCGATGCCGGCGGAATTGGTGGGCTTCTCATTTGCGTCATCCTATTGCCGGATCATCGCACATCCGTGATTTTTGTCGATCGACTGCGAGTATAGCGATCCGGGCGGGAAGATTGCCAGACTGACTAGACGGTCGCCGGTGGCCGAGGCAAATTGACGCACACGCGCATGCCACTAAGATCCGGAGACCGATCGAACACCATGCTGCCATGGTACGAGCCGACAATATCCTGCGCGATCGCCAGACCTAGCCCATGGCCGGCGGTGGCCTCGTCGAGCCGCACGCCGCGCTGGGCCAGCCGCGCGCATTCGTCTTCCGGACAGCCCGGGCCGTCGTCCTCCACGACGATGCGGATTTGCGTGTCGCTGCCAATGGTAAGGCGCAGCGTGGCGCGTGCCCATTTGCAGGCGTTGTCCAGGAGATTGCCGAGCAGTTCCAGCATGTCCTCGCGGTCGGCCATCAGCGTGAGCCCTTGCGGATAGTGCGTATCGATGCGCAAGGACCGGTCGCGATGCATGGCGTGCAGTGTCTGCACCAGGGCGGGCATCTCGGCGCTCAGTACGAAGCGCTGTCCGCCGACGGCGGCGCCCGCCAGGCGCGCACCTTTCAGTTCACGCTCCAGCAGTCGCTGTATCGCCGCCGTGTGGGTGGCCAACGGTTGTTGCAGGTCGGCGTGCGCCCGCACCGCGTCATGCGACACCAGATTCGAGAGTATGGTCAGTGGCGTTTTAATGGCGTGCGCCAGATTGCCCAGGGCCTGACGCGAACGCGTGAGGCGCTGGTTGAGTGTGACGAGCAGTCGATTCAACTCGTCCACCAGGGGGCGTATCTCGCGCGGCGTTTCTGCATCCAGCTGATTGATTTCGCCTTGATCGAGACGGTGCAATTGTTCGCGCACCCGGTCCAGCGGACGCAGGCCGGTGCGCACCATGAGCGCCTGTACGCCGAGCAACAGCACCACCACCACCAGCGACAGCCCGGCATAACGCCACTTGAACGCCGCGAGATCGGTTTCGAGCGACGTCATGTCTTCGGCGGCGGTGATGGTAAGGGCATGCCCTTGTTTAGTGAAACCGCGCGCGACCCACAGCAGCGACTGTCCCTGAGGACCGGACATGCGTCGCAGGTCACTTGCCCCCGGGACGAGTTGTGCCGCCGGGAGCGACCGATCCCAGAGTGAGCGCGAACGCAGCGGTGCGCCGGTGCCGGTGATCTGGAAGTAATGGCCGGAAAACGGTGTATGCCAGATTCCGCCCAGATGGTGTGGTGCGAGTTGCGCGTGCCCCGCGGCGTCGAAGCTCAGGTTCGCCAGCAACTCGTCGATGTCGTGTTCCAGGCGTGTGCGCACATAGTCTTCGGCCAGGGTGCGCATGACGTGGGTGACCGCCAGCCATTGCAGCGCCATGACCGCCAGCAGGCCGGCCGCCAGGCCGATGCCGAGACGCAGTCGGATCGACGGCGTCATGCCTTGTCTCCAAACACATAACCCTGGCCGCGGCGTGTGTGGATCAGATCGCTGCCGATCTTCTCCCGCAGGCGGCGCACGTACACCTCGATCACGTTACTGTCCTTGTCGGCGTCATTCTCATACACGTGTTCGGTCAGGCGGCTCTGGGAGAGGACCTGTCCGGCATGCAGCATGAAGTAACGCAGCAGCCGGAACTCGGTGCCGGTGAGGGGAATGACGTTGCCGCCACGGCTGGCCTGTTGGCGGTCTTCGTCCAGCGTCACGTCCGCCGCCCGCAACAGGCCGTCGGCCTGCTGGTGTCCGCGGCGCAGCACCGCCTGCAGGCGCGCGATCAGCTCCTGCATGTGAAACGGTTTCGCCAGGTAGTCGTCGGCGCCGGCCTTGAAGCCGTCGACCTTTTCGTGCCAGGTATCGCGTGCCGTGAGGATGATGACGGGGACCTGGTTGCCGTGGGCGCGCCACCCGGCCAGGACCGCGAGCCCCGGGCGCCGCGGCAGACCCAGATCGAGGATGACCGCGTCGTAGGGTTCGTGGTTGCCCAGGGCCTCCGCGTCCACGCCATTATCCGTGGTGTCGACGGCGTAGCCCGCCTGTGTCAGCGTTTTTTTCAGACTGTCACGCAGACTTACGTCGTCTTCCACCACCAGCAGACGCACTAACGCTCCTTTTCGCTCTTGATCAGCGCACCGTTGGCGGCATCGAATTTCAGCTCCCACAGCGTGCCATTCTCGTCGGCGATCTGGATCTCGTACACGTAGCCGGTGGATTTCTTCTCCAACTCGGTTCCGACGACACGCCCCGCCTGGATTTTCCTCGCCCGCTCGATGATGGTTTCCAGTGGCAGGATCTGGCCCGCGTCCCGCAGGACCTTGGCGCGTTCGTGATCCGTGCCGTCGCTGGCCGCGGCGGGTCCGGTCAGGAGGAGGGCCAATAACAGACTGCCCGCTGTTTGCGCCGTGGCTTTTTTGCGTTGAGCGGTCTTCATGCCTTGTCGTCCTTTTCTGTCTCAGCGCGTTTGCGCCCGGTGATCATGGCGCGTGGCAGGTTTTCCTTGTGTACCAGGCTGCTGACCACTACCCCGCCGATGTGCAGGAATACCAGAAACAAGGTGAAGTTGGAAAATAATTCGTGCACCTCTACCAGCAGCTCCTCGCCTTCGTCGTCTTCGCCACCTTCTTCGTTGTCATGCCCCGTCGCGTGATCGTGCCGGTCCGCGGTTTGTGCCACAGCTTGGCCGGTGCCGGTGACCAGGCCCGCGAGCGGTCCGGCATTTTCTTCAACCGCGTACAAGGCCAGGCCGCTCACTGTGGCTGCCAGCAGACTCAGCAGCAGGGCGACGGTCATGGCGCCGCCCAGGGGGTTGTGACCGAGGTAGCGGCGCGCCCGGTGCGTGATGAGATCGCGCAAATATCCCAGCACGGTGCTGGGACGATAAACCAAATCCGTAAAGCGCGCATGGCGTGTGCCGACCACACCCCAGACAATGCGCACCAGTATCAGGCCGAGTACGGCGTATCCCGCCCACACGTGCAGGTCCAAGGCGTCTTCCGACTCCTCACCGCTCAGGTAGGCGACGGTAAAGGCCACCACCAGCGACCAGTGAAAAATCCGCACCAGCGGGTCCCACACCTTCACCTGCCTGGTTTCAGGTTCGATAGATTTCGTTTGCATGTCGGTCATCTCATAGTTAAGGAGCCTGACAAGACTGTACCCGACGAAGCTGAAATCTGGCTGAATCAGCGCCGCAGACCAAAGAACGTTAGAAAAGTTCATGCTAGCCGCAGTCGGTGGTTGGGTTTACTATAGTATGTCCAATTTAAGCTGAATCAAATGCGCACCATCGATGGAGTCCAGTCCTATGCCAAGAACCTCTCTGAATCCCACTGAATTAAAGCAATTCGCCGCCCTGCTGCAGGCGCGGGAGACGCAACTGCGTGCGACGATTCATGCCGGGTTGCTCCAGTCCAACGACAAGTCCCATGCCGAGCTGGCCGGCCGGGTCCTGGATAGCGCTGAAGAATCCGTGGCCGATAACCTGGCGGATATGGGCATCGCACAGTTGAACAGCGCGGTGCGGGAGCTGTCCGATGTCGAGACGGCCAAGGGACGCATCGCCGATGCGACCTACGGCTTGTGTATTGATTGCGGCGCACCCGTGGCGAGCGCGCGCCTGCAGGCCTATCCGACGGCCAAGCGCTGCATCGCCTGCCAGACGCGTCACGAGGATAGACGCGGTGGGCGTGACGCAACACCCAGTTTGTAAGACGCGGCCATCGGGTTGTGTCGCGCTGTGTCGAAATAGCACTTTTGCCCACTCCACTTTTTGGTTACTGAGGATCCCCGCCATGACGATTTTGCATCTGCGCCGTATTTCCCTGCCGCTGGCCATCGCGGCTTTTTTATTCGCCGGTTGCAGCACGGCGCGTGTGGTCAGTTCCACCGGCGGTCCGACGATTACGCAGGCGCAGCAGGAGGCGTATAACGGACCGAAGCAACGCATCGCGGTCAAGGCGTTCGAATACAAGGCGGCGCGTGGCAGCCGTGAGATCGGTAACGGCATGTCGGATATGCTGGCGGATTCGCTGTTCAACTCCGGGCGCTTCATCGTGCTGGAGCGTGAGAACATCAAGGAAGTGATCGAGGAGCAGGACTTCGGCGCCTCCGGTCGGGTGAAGAAGGAGACCGCCGCGCCCATCGGCGAGATCGAAGGCGCGCAGCTCCTGATCCGCGGTTCGATCACCCAGTTCGAGCCCAACTGCCGCGGTGGTTCGTTGCTGCTGATCGCCGCGAAACAGGCGTGCGTGTCCATCAACCTGCGCATTGTCGACGCCAAGTCCGGCCGGGTGGTGAACGCCACGACGGTGGAGGGCACGTCCACCACCGCCGGCGGTGGTCTGATCTTCGCCACCAATCCGCTGCCGATCGGCCTGGGTGCCTGGTCCAAGACGCCGATGGAAACCGCCATCCGCGATGCCATCGAAAAGGCCGTGCAGTTCATCGCCAAAAACAAAGTCTGAACCCGGCGCACTGTGTGAACCACCCGTACTGTTCCGCCGCGGTCACGCGTTGCGCCAAGCGCTGGCCTTTCTTGCCCGCGATGGTGCTGGCATTGCTTGCCTTGGGAGGCTGTGCATCCACCTCCAAGATCACCAGCGGGGAAGGCGGCGCGAGTATTGCGGCGGCGCAGGGCGAGGCCTACAACGGCCCCAAGGCGCGCATCGCGGTAGGAAAAATCATCGACAAGTCCGGCGACGCGGGCAAGCGCTCGTTAAATTATCAACTCGGCTTAATGAACCGCACGTCTGGCGACGGCGGACTACCGGACGCCACCCGGGTGGCCAGTGGCATACAGGACATGCTGACCACGGCGCTGTTCAACAG
>JAYSOL010000254.1:0-4802 GCA_043723045.1 Gammaproteobacteria bacterium
ACACGCCCCAGCCGATGAACGACAGCAGGATATGATGGGTGAGGCGCAGGGGTTGGCCGAACACCGCCTCGGAAAAGAAAACACCGCTGATGAGTGTCAGCGTGAGCAGCAGGAAGCCGAGGCCGATCATGCTGAACATCAGGCCTTCCATGGTCTCCAGGGGCGGCAGTGAACGCAGTATGCCGCCGGGATGGTGACTGCGCAGCTGCTTTTCCTGCAGCGCCAGCATGAGACTCTGCACCACGGCAATACACAGCAGGCTGTAGGCCACAAGGGAAATGACAATGTGCGCGGAGTAGAGCGGGGTGCTGTTCAGAATAAGCCGGTGACCGATGGGAAAGAGCCACTCGGCCAGCAGGGTCAGCGCGGCGGTCGGCAGGATGAACACGCCCAGGCTCTCGATCGGTTGGCGCAGGGCGGAGAGCAGGTAGATCAGCACCACCACCCAGGCCACCAGGGACACCGCATTGGTCAGGCCGAGATTGAGGGCGTTGTCCCGCAGCATTCCTGCGTAGAGCACCGCCGCATGCAGCATGACCGCACCGGCCGCCAGGCTGAAAATACCCAGTCGGACGGCGCCGGCGGCGCGCGTGCCGTGACGCAGGTCGCGCCACAAGAACATGCCGACGCTGAGATAGAGCGCCATGGCCAGGAGATTCATGAAAGCGGTGTTCATCTTTAATAGTTCCGCCGGCATGATGGCACAGGTTGCGCCGCAGATGAAGGGGAACTCTATACAGGGGGGAGTGCGGGAGCTCGCTCCCGCGTGGGTGGTTATATAGGTACAACAAGCACCGATCCCGCGTCCAGGGTATAATTTCCCCCGCGCGGCGACTGACTGCCGCTTTCCGCCCAGCCCGAGGACTGATCAGAATATGTTTGAAAATCTCAGCACCCGCTTACAAGCCACCCTTAAAAACCTGCGTGGCGAAGGTCGGCTGACCGAGGCCAATATCAGCGAGGCGTTGCGTGAGGTGCGTATGGCCCTGCTGGAGGCGGATGTCGCGCTGCCGGTGGTCAAGGCCTTCATCGATGACGTGCGCGCCCAGGCCATCGGCCAGGAAGTGCTCGTCAGCCTCGCCCCGGGCCAGGTGGTGATCAAGGTGGTGCACGACGCCCTGGTGCGGCTCATGGGCGATGCCAACGACCGGTTGAATCTCGCGGTTAAACCGCCGGCGGTGATCCTGGTGGCCGGTCTGCAGGGCGCGGGCAAGACCACCAGTGTGGCCAAGCTCGCACGCTATCTGCAGGAGCGGGAAAAGAAAAGCGTCGCCCTGGTGAGCGCCGACGTCTACCGGCCCGCGGCCATCGAGCAGTTGAAAAAATTGGCGGGCGACGTGGGCGCTGAATTCATCCCCAGCACGCCGGATCAGAAACCGGTGGATATTGCCCGGGCTGCGGTCGAGCACGCACGCAAGATCTCGGTGGACGTGCTGATCGTCGACACCGCCGGACGCCTGCATATCGACGCGGACATGATGCAGGAGATCGCCGCCATCCACGCGGCCATCCAGCCGGTCGAGACCCTGTTCGTGGTGGACAGCATGACCGGTCAGGATGCGGTGAATACCGCCAAGGCCTTCAACGATGCGCTGCCGCTGACCGGTGTGGTGCTCACCAAGACCGATGGCGACGCGCGTGGCGGCGCCGCCCTGTCGGTGCGCTTTGTTACCGGCAAGCCGATCAAGTTCCTCGGCGTGGGCGAAAAGACCGACGCCCTGGAACCTTTCCACCCGGATCGCCTGGCCTCGCGCATCCTCGGCATGGGCGATGTGTTGAGCCTGGTGGAACAGGCGCACCGCACGGTCGACCAGGAGCAGGCAAAAAAACTCGCGCACAAAATCACCAAAGGCAAAGGCTTCGATCTGGAGGATTTCCGCGACCAGCTGCAGCAGATGGAAAAAATGGGCGGCGTCGCCAGCCTCATGGACAAGCTGCCGGGCATGGGCAAACTGCCGGACGCGGCCCAGGCGCAGATGGCCGAGAAACAGACCCGGCGCCTGGTGGCCATCATCAATTCCATGACCCCGCAGGAGCGGCGTTTTCCGGATATCATCCGTGGCTCGCGCAAGCGCCGCATCGCCGCGGGCTCCGGTACCCAGGTGCAGGACATCAACCGGCTGCTCAAGCAGTTCGGCGAGATGCAGAAGATGATGAAGCGCTTCGGCAAAGGCGGTATGCAGAACCTGCTGCGCGGGCTGAAGGGCCGGACGCCGGGGATGCCGTTTTAACTTCAAATCAGCATCTGAACCGCCAAGACGCCAAGAAAATCAAATGGCCGTCTTCCAACATCATGGCCAGGCACGACAGCTCAAATGTAGGGCGGGTTAGCGTAGTTTGCGTAACCCGCCAGCCGTTGCGCAAGCAACACAAGGCATTCTTTACGGTGTGCCAGATGACACATCCGGCGGGTTACAGCACAAACGACGTGCCTAACCCGCCCTACATCGACTGGCCAGGGTTTCAGTAGTGCCATGAGGGCTTAAATCCGGTTACCGGTGTAAGACGATCATGCGAGTTTAAGCATTTGCTAAAGTTCATGCTACAACCCTACGAAACATAAGAAAGTATTGGCTGTAGCACGTGTTGCTAGGAGGATTGCAAAAACACTTCAACTCCGTATACTGAGTTCTAAATGCCTAGGTTATGGTGTTTCGCACATTAGGGAGAGCAGCGGTCATGTCCACGGTAAAGCCAGCAGCAAAAGAACGTCGCGGTCACAGCCAGGAATTGGTCGACAAGTTGGTGGCAGAACGCACCGAAATGCTGGTGATTTTCTGCCGTCTCGCCGGTGTGGAGCCCTACACGGCCACCCGGCCGGTGCAAAAACTCCTGCAGTCATTCTGTCAGATACTGGTGGATTATATTGCCGCCGGGCACTTCGCGCTGTACGAGCGCATCATTGAAGGCACGGAACGCCGTGAGGACGTCGCCAATCTGGCCGGCCGGCTGTACCCGCGCATCGCGGAATCCACGGAGATGGCCCTGGACTTCAACGACAAGTACGATTGTGAAGATCACTGCACCGAATTGACCTCCCTGTCGAAGGACCTATCGAAGCTGGGCGAAGAATTGGCGCTGCGCATCGAGCTGGAAGACAAGTTAATTAAAGGGTTAGCTCGGCGCTGAGCATCGCAGCTGTCGGGATTTCCCCTCAGCCCCCGGTGAGGGACATGAAGCGCACGATCTTGCCCGGCTGGGTGGTAAACTCATGCCGTTCGGGTTTAAGGGCAATAGCCTGAACAATCGCCTGTTTTAATTCCCCGTCTGAAATTCCCGCCCGCAACAAAGGCCGCAATTCCACGTTGTTTTCCTGCCCGAGACAGGTGTAGAGCGTGCCGTCCACGGTAATGCGCACGCGATTACAGGTCTCGCAGAAGTGTTGTGAAATGGGCGTGATAAAGCCGATGCGCAGTTCCGACCCCGCGACGCGCAGGTAACGCGCCGGCCCGCCGCCCTTCATCACCGCGGGGATGAGCTCGTACTGTTGCGCCAACTCGCGTTTGACGTCCTGCAGATTGACGTAATGATCCGCTGCCTCGCGTCCGGTATCGCCCATGGGCATGGTTTCGATAAAACGCAGGGTGAAATCCTGCGCGATACAGAAGGCCACCATGTCGGCGATCTCGTCCGCGTTGATGCCTTTCATGACCACCATGTTGATCTTGATCGGCCCGAAGCCGGCGGCCTTCGCGGCCATGAGACCGTCGAGCACGTTGCTGAGTTTGCCGCCGCCGGTGATCTCGGCGTAGCGCTCCGGTTTGAGAGAGTCGAGGCTCACATTGATGCGGGTAACGCCCGCCTGCTTAAGCGGCAGGGCGAGTTTTTTCAGTTTAGTCGCATTGGTGCTTAAGGACAGATCCTCGAGGTGCGGCAATTGACCCAGGCGTGCCGCCAACAGCGGCAGCTTGCCGCGCGATAGGGGCTCGCCACCGGTCAGCCGCACCCGCCGTACGCCGAGTTCGGTAAAGGCGCGAATCACGCGTTCGATTTCGTCGAACGTCAACCAGTGTTCCGGTTCGTGGAAGTCTTTGAAGTCTTTTGGGATACAGTAGCTACAGCGCAGATCGCACCGGTCGGTGACCGAGAGGCGGACGTATTCGATACGTCGTTGGAACGAATCAATGAGTAGATCGGTCGACATAATTGATAATCTAATCATAATATTCATGATGGCGTCCACTAGCGTCGAGCCCGCTCGCCCCTGGGCTCTAAATAGACGCGGTGTTGATTATGGAATGCGGCGGCTTGCCGCCGCTTTTAATATGGTTCTTAGGTAGGGCACTACACATTAAAGCGGGAGCGAGCTCCCGCACTCCCTTTCGGTGAGTGGTCAATCCATGCGAAACTGATTATGGCTCTTAGGGCGGGCCACGCCACACTGATTATGGCTCTTAGGGCGGGCACGCCACACTAATGCCGCAGCAGTCCAGTTTTGCGGATTTTTAGCAGGCGGGAACTGATTTAACCGGACATTCACACAGGAAAGAAAAATATGTCACATCTTAAACACTGGTGCCGCGTCGTGGTGTGGTCGCTGCTTGGGTTTTTGCCCCAGGCCTATGCCGACCAGAGCCCCGCGGTTTCCATACTCGGCGGGGTGGAGCAGTTTGTCTGGCGCGAGTTCGCACCCGACAAGCGTGAGTACCTCGAGGAATCCGGCCAGCGCTACAGTGTGGCGCTGGCTTATGACAACCTCCGCCGTCTGAATTCCGGGCCGGTATACAGTCTCGGTGGAAAACTCTATCTGGGCGCCGTGGATTATGATGGCGAGACCCAGTTGACCAGCATTCCAGTGCAGT
>JAYSOL010000255.1:0-2562 GCA_043723045.1 Gammaproteobacteria bacterium
CAGGCAAAATCCAGCGGTTTCTTCGGGTCACATGGATTCCCGCCTGCGCGAGAATGGCGAAAAATTCGGACAATAGCCTTTAAGTAAGTGCCATTGGGGTCAGAGCAGAATGGCACTGACTTAAGGCAATCGGCAGCAAAATATACAAAATATAGGACACCCATCTATTTCATCACCGTAACGCAGATCTAGTGCATAGTGTGGTGACTAACTCATTGCATTTGATGGGTGTCCTGAAATACTCCTCTCAACCCAGGGCGCGCGGCTGGGCGTTGAACCCGTCGCGGCTACGGGAGTACTATAGGCGCCAATGACTGACTAAAATAAGGATCGCGGCATGCGCAAGACGACCGTGGGGTGGGTGGCGGTGTGGCTGGTGTGCGGCTTGGTGCCCATCCCGTCCGCAGCGGTGGATGCACCGGCCGCGTCCACGCAGGAAGACATGCGCCAGATGATCAAGCGGCGCCTCCAGGAAATACAGGCGGACCCGGCGGCGCGCAACCAGGCTGTCAGCAACGGCCGGCAACACGTCTCCATTTGCGGTTACTGCCACGGCCCGGACGGCAACAGCAGCAAGCCGGATATCCCCAACCTCGCCGGACAAAATCCTGTCTATCTCCTCGACCAGCTCGAACGCTTCGCCAACGGCACGCGTCAAGATTTCACCACGGTCATGCCACAATTGGCACGCCAGCTCACCCTGGAAGACAAGATCGCCTTGGTGTTGTACTACGCCAGCGTCGTGCTCAAACCGGCCAATGGCGATCCTGTCCTGGCACAGCAAGGCGGGATTTTGTATAACCTGAAATGCGCCCAGTGCCACGGCATCAACGGCAACGGCGGCGGCAATTACGCGCGCCTCGCCGGCCAGCAGCCGAACTATATAAAGAAAACCCTGCTTGCATTCCGCGCGCGGGAGGGCGATCGTCTGTCACCCATCATGTCCGCCGTGACCAAGGACCTCAGTGACGACCACATCAATGCCATGGCGGCGTATATCGCGAGCATGCGCGAGGTCGTGCCGAAGTAGAGGCGCGCGGTAGTTAGGAGACCTCAGGGACAGACCACAATTTCCACATCCCTACTATCAGTCTCCCATAACTAACGACAAAATGCTGGCAGGATGGATGTCGGTGGAGTGGGTGGTCAAAGATTAATTGTGGCACTCGAATTCATGTCATTGCCCCCGTCGTCCCTTTAGAAATACTTCAGAGTACCTCAGAGTACCTCAGGGTCAGAGCACAGTTTCTGCTTATAGTAAGTAAAAAACTATGCTCAGCCCCAGCTTGCGGAAACCCATATGCTCAAGCGCCTTGCTCATCACTCCGCGCCCAACCCTCCAACGAATTAGCGTAATACGCCAGCACATCACGCGCCTCCGCATTCAACCGGTAACGGCCATTGTCCTCGACCACCAAACGCCGGAGCTTGAGCGTATTGAAGGCGGTATCGATGGTGAACGCGCGGGTGCGCGACGGGACCACCACCACCGCGCCCTGCTGTTGCAGCGCCTCGATGCGCCGGTACACCGCGGCCTTGAGATCGAATTCGCTGACGCCCTCGGGTGCCGCGAGGATCGCCTCTGCCACGAGCGGCACTGGCAGCACCGGCACCAGCCGTGCGACATGCTGCATGAGTTCGCCGGCCAGCTTCTCCACCAGCGGGCCGCGCACCTCGGGGGCGAGGGTCGCCGGATTCGCGTCCTGCGCCCGGCACCAGGCGCGCGCCGACACCGGTGTGCCGAAATTAACGCTGGCGTAGCCGAAACGCAGCCAGCGGTGGCGCAGCATGAGCCAGATATTGTGGCCGATGAAACCGAAGGTGGTGCGCAGCACGAACAGCTTCGAGCGGCGCGCGGCGTTCGGGTCGAGGCGGCGTACCAGCGAGCGGTCTTCGAGGGTGCGGTCGTAATTGAGACCGACCGGCACGAACACGATGTCGCGCCCGCGCGCCGGGTCGAAGCCGCGCAGCATGTAATCGAGGATACCGAGCTTAGGCTTCTGCAGCCGGCCGTCGCGACTCAGGCCGCCTTCCGGAAACACCGCCTGGCACACGCCTTCCCAGGTGGCCATGTTCACGTAGCGTTCCAGCACCCGGCGGTAGAGCGGGTTCTTGGAATTGCGCCGCACGAAGTAGGCGCCCATGGCGCGCACCAACTGCTGCAACGGCCAGATGCGCGCCCACTCGCCGACCGCGTACGACAGCGCGGTCTGCTCGGCGGCTAGGAACGCGGCCAGCACGTAATCCATGTTGGAGCGATGGTTCATGACGAACACCACCGTGGCCTCCGGGTCGATCTTCGCCAGCCGCTCGTTGTCGGCGAAGCCGACCCGCACCCGGTACAGGAGCCGTGCCAGGCGCTCGGCCAGCCAGTAGCCGACGCGGAAGTATGCATAGGCGTTGAACGCCGGCACGATCTCGCGGGCGTACTTCAGCACCTCGGCCTGGGCCACGGCGCGCGGCATCTTGTGCTCGATCGCATAGGCCTGCATCGCCTCGATCACCTTCGGATCGAAGGTGAGCCGGTCGATCAGCACTTGGCGCTTGGTGAGCTGAAACGGG
>JAYSOL010000256.1:0-5582 GCA_043723045.1 Gammaproteobacteria bacterium
GGTGCGCCCTGCGCACCGATCGACGGAGCGGTGCGCAGGGCGCACCCTACCACCCGGGACAAAATTGTCGGACTAACCCTGACTCAGGACACTAGCAGGGGGCAACAGCGCCTGCGTCGTCGGTCAAAAACACATTCACCCTCCCTCCCCACTGCGGATATAATCGACGCATGCATACTAGTGTGAATACCACCCCTGCTGCGTCGACCGGCCTCCTGCTTTCCATCATCGAGCTGGGCGGCTATCCCAACTTCGTGCCGCTGTATGAACAAAGCGGCTACCGCGTTATCGGCGAACGCTCGGTGCGCAAGGCCATCGGCCAGTTGAAGAAAATCACTGCCGATGTGATTGTCGCCGAATTCAATTTCCAGTCGGATTTCCGCGATCGCACCAGCAGCCTGGAATCCCTGCTGGCGGTGATACAGAAAACCCCCGCCACCAAGCTGATTGTCTTCTACGAGCGCGAACAGGCCCATCAGTTGGACAAACTGCGTGCGCGTTTTCAGCTGTTCGAGGCCCTCGCCTACCCCATCGAGGAAGGCCGGCTGGCGGCGGCACTGTTGCGTGCCCGTGGCGCGTCCGCCTAGGGAACCTCTGAATAATTCGATGTAGGGTGCGTCCCACGCACCATTTTGTCGATCGGTGCGCAGGGCGCACCCTACATTTCTGACTTGATCAGAGCTTCCCTAGTACTTGATTGCCCTGTCTTGTCTGGGATCAGCAGGCTGGAAGCTGACTACGATCATGCCGGACCCTGCGGGGCCTCCGGGTCAGCGTCACTCATGCGAAAGGCGTAACCCGCCTCCCGTTCCTGTTCGGTGGCATGGCGGATATCGGCCACCTCCACCACAAAACGCAGACTCTTACCGGCCAGCGGATGATTGCCATTCAGTGTCACCACATCGCCCGCCAGCGCGGTGACACGAAATGTTACCCGTGACCCATCTTCCGCCTCGCCATCCACCGATGCGCCTACCTGGTGCGCCTCGGTTGGAAGGTTCGCCCGCGATTCACTGATCAGCAGCGCCGGGTCGGGCTGACCGAAGGCCTCCTGCGGTGTCAGGCTCACCTCACGTTTCATGCCCACGCCCATGCCCTCGAGCGCCGCCTGCAGATGCGGCAGCGCGCCGCCCGCGGCGGCGTGCAGATAAATCAGGTCCGCACGATACTCGAGCAACTCATGGCTGGCCGCATCGAACAAGGCATACTTGAGGGTGACTACGTTGCCCGGCGCGACGTTAAGCAAGTTGCGCCGCGGGACAAAATGAATGGTGTTTGATGTCATGGCATCACTCTCTGTGCGCCGGTACCAAGATACCGTTGCGCCAGGGCAAGACCCCGTCGGCCAACCGCTGCAAAAAAGAAAAAGACGACGGGCATCAATCCACCTCGCTGGTGTAATCCGCATGCAGTTGCAGCTCCGGCAGGCCGTGCTGTCGCAGGAACCCGCGGGTGAAATCCACAAACGCCCGCGGGCCGGCGAGATACACCTCAAACGTCGCCAGGTCGGGATGGGCCTGCGTCAGGCGTTCGAGGTTTTCCGCCAGCGCCGGCGTCGATAACGCTGCGGCATCTGCTGCGGGTAGCAGCATGATCGGCGTGTAGAGAAAATTATCCAAGGCGTCGGCCCAGGCGCGACAGAGGTTGTCCAGATACTGGCCCTGGGCGTGCAGGCCAAACCAGTACAGATGCATGACCTCGGCCACGTCCAGCGCGAGGGCGTGCTCGATCAGGCCCTTGATGGGCGCGAAGCCGTCATCCGCTGCGATAAACAGCAGCGGGCGATCCGATTCCTCCTGCAGCACAAACTCGCCGAACGGGCCATCGACGCTGACGACATCGGCGTCACCCAGGCCCGCGAACACCTTTTCGGCAAAGGCATTGCCCACCCGGCGCCGCACATGGAACTGCAGGCTGCGCTCTTCGCAAGGACAGCTGGCCACCGGGTAATCGGCGGTCATACCGGCACCCAGATCCAGGCGTACATGCTGACCCGAGAGAAAACGCAGACGTTGCGACGCGGGCGAGCGCAAATGCAGTACCGCCATATCATCCACCGGGAACTCAATGGCCTTGACCTGCGCGACCAGCTGCTGTCGCGGGATGTCGCGCGCGCTGGCCGGCGGTGCCGCCTCGATCACCAGGTCCGTCAGCGCCACCTGGCAGCAGAGCAGCGCCTGCCCCCGGGCCTGGTCTTCCGCGCTAAGCTTGAAGGCCGGTGCGCGCAGCGGCTGACTCTGGCCGGAGACGATGCGCGCCTTGCACAACCCGCAGCTGCCGTCGCTGCAGCCGTACGGCAGGGAGATGCCGGCGCGCAGCGCGGCCTCGAGTATGCTGTCCGACCCCTCGACAAAGAACTCACGTCCGCCGGGCAACAGTCGCACCTGGGCGACCATGAGCCGTAGCAGCGTATCGCGGATGACCAGGGCGTGGGTATCGTCGGAGGGACTGGGGGGTTTTTCCAGCTCGCTGCGCATCCAGGAACGCAGCGCGGCAAAGGACGGGGCCAGGCGCGCGTCGTTGCGCTGCATGCCGGCGAGCCGCTCGTCCAGCTGTGCCAACGTAGCCTGGTAGTGTGTCATTTGCGATTTGAGTTGGGACAGTTCCTTGCCGAGGGCGGTCAGGCGGGCCAGCAGCACGTCCAGATCGGGCAGGATGCGTTCACGCACCCGCAGACTGAAGGCGTTGTCCTTGATATGGGCAAAACGCTCCATCACCGTGTTGTCGTCGAGGCGCGTCTCGGGGTAGGCGCGCAGCAGGTCTTCCGGCGAGACCATGCCTTCGAAGGTTTCGAGCTCGCCACCGACAATCTTCTTCTGTAGGGCGCCGCGCGTAACCCCCACGAGTCGCGCCGCCCGGGTCAGGGTGAGTAGCCGGGACATATAGCCTCGCAATAACAAACACTGAGTAAGATCAAGACGGCCACGCCATCCTCTGGCTGACACAGGGTAGTCCAGAGGTGCTGCCGTCGCAAGACACGCACATCCGGCGACCTCTCCACCGGCCACCGCGCCCATGCTACACTGCCGCGCCATGTTAATACTGAAGAATCTGTCCCTGCGCCGCGGGCCGCGCGTCCTGTTCGAAAACGTCAACCTCACGCTGTTTCCCGGCTACAAAGTCGGCATCACCGGCGCCAACGGTTGCGGCAAGTCCAGCCTGCTGGCCCTGATCCGGCGCGAGCTGCATCAGGACGCGGGGGATTTTTCCCTGTCGCCCAATCTGGTCATCGCACATGTGGCGCAGGAAACACCCGCCACCGAGCGTATCGCCATCGATTACGTCATGGATGGCGACGAGGAATTGCGCCGCATCCAGCAGCAGCTGGCCGAGGCCGAAGCGGCCAACGAGGGTACACGCCAGGCCACACTGCACGCGCGCCTGGAAGTGATCGACGCCTACACCGCCCGCGCCCGCGCCGCGCGCCTGCTGCGTGGCCTGGGCTTCGCCCCGGGCCAGGAGGAGCAAAAGGTCGAGACCTTCTCCGGCGGCTGGCGCATGCGGCTCAACCTGGCGCGCGCCCTCATGTGCCGCTCGGATCTGCTGCTGCTGGACGAACCCACCAATCACCTCGACCTGGACGCGGTGATCTGGCTGCAGGAATGGCTCGATGTGTACCCCGGCACCCTGCTGCTGATTTCCCACGATCGGGATTTCCTCGACGACGTGGCGGACCATATTGCGCACATCGAAAACAACGGTATACAGCTCTATACCGGCAACTACTCCGCCTTCGAAATACGTCGCGCCGAACAACTCGCCGGACAACAGGCGGCGCGCGTGCGGCAGCAACGTGAAATCGATCACGTGCAGAGTTTCGTCACGCGCTTTCGCGCTCAGGCCACCAAGGCGCGCCAGGCCCAGAGCCGCCTCAAGGCCCTGGCACGCATGACCGTCATCGCGCCGGCGCACGTGGACTCGCCGTTCCACTTCGAATTTCGTCAACCAAAGAAACTCCCGACCCCGTTGCTGCGGCTGAGCAACGTGTCCGCCGGCTACGCCGACAAAAAAATCATCACTCAGGTGACACTCAGCCTGTCCCCGGGGGATCGCATCGGTCTGCTGGGACCCAACGGCGCCGGCAAATCCACCCTGGTGAAAGTCCTTGCCGGCACGCTGCCGATCCGGGACGGTGAGCGGCTCCCCGCCCAGGACCTGCGCATCGGCTACTTCGCCCAGCACCAACTGGAACAGTTGCAGCTGACACACAGCCCCCTCGATCATCTGCGGCAGCTGGATCCGGCGGCGGGGGAAAAAGACCTGCGCGGGTTTCTCGGCGGGTTTGGTTTCACCGGCGACATGGCCTTGCAGCCGGTGGCGCCGTTTTCCGGTGGCGAGAAGGCGCGCCTGGTACTGGCGCTGCTGATCTATCAGAACCCCAACCTGCTGTTGCTGGATGAACCCACCAACCATCTCGATCTGGAGATGCGTCACGCCCTCACCCTCGCCCTGCAGGACTACGCGGGCGCACTGGTGGTGGTGTCGCACGATCGTCACCTGCTGCGCACGGTGACCGACGAACTGTTGCTGGTCATCGATGGTCAGGTGCAGCCCTTCGATGGCGATCTGCAGGACTATCGCGCGTGGCTGCTGGAACGTCGCAACGACGGCACTGCGTCCAGTAGCAAAAAAGAAGCGCCCCACAGCGCCACGGCACGTAAAGACCAGCGTCGCCAGGACGCCGACCGGCGCGCGCGCCTCCAACCCCTGCGGGCAAAGCTGGCCCGGCACGAAGCCGACCTCGACCGGTTGAGTGCGGAAATGGCCGCGGTGGAATCCCAGCTGGCGCAACCCGGCCTTTATCTGGACTCTGCAAAGACCCAGCTCAAGGAGCTGTTGCGCGAACAAGCGCGCCTCAAACAGGCCCTGGCGGAGGCGGAAACAGCCTGGCTGGAGGTGGGCGAGAAGCTGGCCGAGGCCGAACAGGCATCCTGATCCCGGCTATACTCAAAAAATCGGACCCTCGCCCCAGACAGCCTGCGACCACCAACGGGTCCTTCCTTATTTATCCAACCGGGGGAACGTCACGTGGGAAAAACAATTCGGGTAGCGCTGGTCGGTCTGGGCAGCGTCGGTGAGGTGTTCGCCGAGCATTTACTGGAGAAAATCCAAGAAGGCGGCATGCCGATCGAGATAGTCGCCGTAGCCGATCGTCACCTCGATTCCCCCATCGCCCTGGGGTTTTCCCAGAACAATATCCCGACCTACGCCGATGCCCTGGAGGTGGTGAAGCTGGGGGACAAAGTCGATATCATCTTCGAACTTACCGGTAACAGCGCCGTACGTAAGGAATTACGCAGCAAACTGATGGAATCCAAAAATCACCACACCGTCATTGCCCCCGCGGTGCTGGCCCGTCTTCTGTGGTGCTTTTTTGACGAAGGCCGCGATCTTCCCGGGGCGGACAGGCACGACTCCGGCTATTAGCGCCGAGGTCCGCCGTTGTACACTCTTGGCCATGTCACCGACCTCGAATAACGCCAACACCGTCCTCTACCGCAGGCTCTACCCGAACCGGCTGTGCGGACAGAATGTGCCTCGCTCATAGAAAGTAAGCCCCATGCGAATCGCCGACCCTCTCA
>JAYSOL010000257.1:0-2532 GCA_043723045.1 Gammaproteobacteria bacterium
CGGTGAGATCCGGCGGCACCACCAGGGACGGCACACGCTGCGCGGGCGGCAGGTCCTTGCTGGCGCCGGTGCTACAGCCGGCGACGGCCAGCAACAGGGCCACACTTGCCAATATCGATCCAAGCCGGGAAATAGTCATTACTTTTGTATTCTCTTAATATTATGGATACGGATGGGGGTCGATGACCCAGCCCGACTAACACACCACGCCGGCCTGGCGCATGGCCTGGCGCAGGGTTTCATGATGCGCCGGGGAAAAGGGTGTCAGGGGCAGGCGTATCCCCCCCTCCATGAGCCCCATTTGGGTGAGCGCCCACTTTACCGGAATCGGATTGGCCTCGATAAACAATTTTGTGTGCAGACCCATGAGGCGCGCATCGATGGCGCGCGCGGTCTTTTCGTCCCCGCGCAGGGCCGCAGCGCACATGTCCTGCATGGCGCGGGGGGCCACGTTGGTGGTGACGGAGATCACCCCCTTGGCCCCCAGGAGCATAAGATCGAGGGCGGTGGCGTCGTCACCGGAATACACCGCGAAATCCGCGGGGCAGCCTTGAATAATCTCCCGCGCCCGCGCCAGGTCACCGGTGGCCTCTTTGATGCCGGTAATATTGGGGATGGCAGACAGACGCTGGACCGTCGCCGGCAGCATGTCGCAGGCGGTGCGTCCCGGGACATTATAAAGAATCTGGGGGAGGGCCACCGCCTCGGCAATGGCCTTGTGGTGCAGATACAGGCCTTCCTGGGTCGGCTTATTATAGTAAGGGGTGACCAATAAACAGGCATCGACCCCCGCCGCCTGGGCGCAGCGGGTCAGCTCGATGGCCTCGGTGGTGGAATTGGCGCCGGTACCGCCGATGACCGGCAGCCGTCGGTTGGCGTATTCCACTGTGAGGCGCATGACCTCGCAGTGCTCGTCCATGTCCAGGGTGGGCGATTCCCCGGTGGTACCGACGGAAATGATGGCGGTGGTGCCGTTTTCGACGTGGAAATCCACCAATCGACGTAATGCCGCGCTATCCACCGAGCCATCCTGGTGCATAGGCGTCACCAGGGCGACCATGCTGCCTTGAAACATAGCAAGTTCCCGATACTTGGACGAAAATCGAGCGAGGATAGTACGTTTCCCTACCCCCGAAAACAAGAGCCGGTGCCCGGTTTCTGCCCATCATTCTGGATCAAGGGCCCAAGAGGCGCACGGGCACTCCCCATTAACTATCATGGATGGACTTTTTCCGCGTCCTGTTAGTATCCTTCGGAAAACCCGGACGAAAACATCCGGCTGCAGACCCGCGAGAAAGATAAATGGAAGAACCAAAAGTGGTGCGTGAGATACGCCTCAATCCCATCGTGCCGAGCGAATCGGTGCTGGTGGCCACGGCGCGTAGCATGCGCCCGAAAAAGGCCGAAGAGCCGGCGCCGCGCGATACCCGTAAGCATGTGGACACCTGCCCCTTTTGCCGCGGCAACGAGTCCAAGACCCCGCCGGCCATCGCCACCTATCCGAAGACCGGCCAGCGCCGCGCCGACGAATGGGATATCCGCATCGTGGAAAATCTCTACCCGGTGCTGGGGGACGACCGGGAAAACCCCAACCTCACCTTCGGGCTGCAGCAAACCATCGACGGCTACGGCCGGCACGAGGTCATCATCGACCACAGCTCCCACGGCGTGGCGATCCACGAGATGAGCGAGCCGCACCTGGCCATGCTGTTCTCGTGTTACCGCGAACGCATGCAGCAGTTGTACCAATCGAACAAGCGTCTGCGCTATGTGCTGATCTTCAAGAATTTCGGACCCGCCGCCGGCGCCAGCATCGCCCACACCCACAGCCAGGTCATCGCCATGCCGGTGGTGCCGGACAACGTGCAGGCGGAGGTCAGCAACAGCCATGCCTATTTCCGCAAGAACCATCACTGCATCTTCTGCACCCTGATCGACGAGGCGCTGACCTTCGAGGCCACCATCTACAACCGCGATTCCGGCGAGATCCGCCGCAAGATCGAAGTCGGCCAGTTTATCGTGGAACGCGGCAGGAAATTCATCGCCATCAAACCCTTCGCCAGTCGCTACGAGTGGGAGGTGCACATCCTGCCGCTCACCCACCAGAGTGATTTCCTCAACACTACGCCGGAGGATCACGCGGACCTGGCACAGGTTTTGCGGCGCACCATGGCACGACTGGATGCGGTGCTCGGCGGTGCCCAGTATAATTACTTCCTGCACTCCCTGCCCCACGGCAGCGAAAACGCCGAACACGCACCGAGCTACCATTGGCATATGGAAATCTGTCCACGCACCAGCATCCCCTCCGGCTTCGAGTTGGGGTCGGGGTTGTTTATCAACACCATCAGCCCCGAAGTGGCGGCGGCGCAACTGCGTGCGGTGACGCTGGAATGAACACGATCGAATCAACCTGCGGCGGCATGCTCTCAAACGGTTCGGATAAACCGTCAGGCGTGCCATCACTTTTTATCTGGAGGCAGTAACGTATGAACAAAGTGAAAATCGGCCAAGCGGTCCCGGATATGGAAC
>JAYSOL010000258.1:0-7820 GCA_043723045.1 Gammaproteobacteria bacterium
CTCAAAGCAACACCTGCACTGCGTGCACCCATTCATCCAAGGGCTAACTCCGTCCATCCGCTTTCAACCGACTGATATCGCTGGTGTCAGCGACGATCAGTGCGCGAGTCGGCAGCGGGCAGGAACAGGCACAACAAATCGTTGAGAAAACGCAAACCCTTCTCCGTCGGTTGAATGCGGTCGTGGCGGCGCACCACCAGTCCTTTGGACTCCGCCTGTAGCAGGGCGCTTTCCACCAGCGACAGCGGTTGCGCGGTACGTTCTTGAAACAGCGCCGGCTCGAAGCCAGCGCTCAGGCGCAGCGCATTCAGCATAAACTCGAAGGCGGCATCTGCGCGCGTCAGGCGTTGCTCCCCGCCGATGGCCGCGGGCGTACCGGCCTTGCCCATATACTCCGCCGGTTGTTTGGTTTTCCACAGGCGGGTAATGCCACTGGCGTCGGTGATCTTGGCGTGGGCGCCGGCGCCGATGCCCAGGTAATCGCCGAAGCGCCAGTAGTTCAGGTTGTGCCGCGCACTCAGCCCGTCGCGCGCATAGGCAGAGATCTCGTAATGCTGAAAACCCGCGGCCGCTGTCATCGTTTGCAGTGCCGATTGTATCTCCCACACGCGATCGTCGTCGGGCAGAGGCGGCGGCTGCGCGTGGAACAGGGTGTTGGGTTCGATGGTGAGCTGGTACAGGGACAGATGTGTCGGTGCCAAATCGAGGGCGCATTGCAAGTCGGCGCGCGCCTCGTCCACCGTTTGGTTCGGCAGGCCGAACATCAGGTCGAGATTGAAGTTGTCGAAGCCGGCGGCGCGTGCGGCCGTGGCGGCGCGCAGTGCCTCGTCGCGTCCATGGATGCGCCCGAGGGCGCGCAACTGGCCGGCGTTAAAACTTTGTATGCCGATGGACAGGCGATTGACGCCGGCGGCACGATAACCCTGGAAGCGCGCCAGCTCCACCGTGCCCGGATTGGCCTCCAGGGTGATTTCCGCATCCGGCCGCAACGGCAGGCGCGCACGCACCGCCGCCAGCAGGCGATCGATGGCCGCCGCCGAAAACAGGCTGGGGGTGCCGCCGCCGAAAAATATGCTCTGCACCGGTCGACCCCATACCCGTGGCAGGTCGTGTTCCAGATCCGCGATGAGTGCATCGATATAACGGTCTTCCGGCAGACTGTCCGCGCCGCTGCCTTTCAGTGCATGGGAGTTGAAATCGCAGTAGGGGCATTTCTGCACGCACCACGGCAGGTGGATGTACAGGGACAGGGGTGGCAGGCTGGTGAACTGAAACATCGGGCGGTTGCATCATAAAGAAACGGGGGTGATTTTAACGCACACCCGGTCCGGCCCCTAACGGGGGTCGGTAACCCAGGGGAGTTCCAGGAGAATTAAGGGGTTAGCCAGCGGGCGGCGGGGTGGGGCCTGCATAGCAGACAAGGCTACAAAGCACGCTTGACAGTAAGTCTATTGGATATGATAATTGAGAATCATTATCATTTAATCTGGTTCTACTATATGAACTTTATGCATGCTGTCCACAGAATGCTGCCCATGTTCCTCGCCCTATTCCTGCTGGCAGCACCTCCTGGCGTTCGGGCGGATGACAACCTGCAGACCGTCGCACACATGCTGGGGTATATCGGCGTGGATTATCCGCTCACCGTCACTAAGGGACAGGTGGTGAACGCCCCTGAATACGCCGAACAACAGGAATTTTCGGCACGGGTGGCGACGCTCATCGCCCAGTTGCCGGCCAACCCGGAGAAGGCCGCCTTGCAGCGGCAGGCGCAGGACCTGGTGCAGCGCATCGACAACAAGGCAGCGGGCGAACAAGTCGCCGCCTTGTCCCACAGTATGCGCACAACGCTGATCCAGGCCTATCAGGTGACGGTGGCGCCGAGGCGTGCCCCGGATGTGGTCGCTGGCGCGCGCCTGTACAGTGAACACTGCGCGGCGTGTCATGGCGTCAGCGGTCAGGGCGATGGGCCGCTGGCGGCCAGCCTGGACCCGCGACCGAACGATTTTCACGAGCACGCGCGCCAGGATCAGCGCAGCGTGTATACCCTGTATAACGCCATCAGCCTGGGCGTCGATGGAACGGCCATGCAGGCCCACCACGCGTTAAAAGACGACCAACGCTGGGCGTTGGCATTCTACGTGAGCAATTTTCTCGCCAGCGATGCGCAACGCAAAGACGGCGCGGCCGCCTGGGCCGCGGGCGAGGGTAAAATCTTTACCGATCTCGCCGGCCTGACCCAGGCCACGCCCCAGGAGGTGCAAGCCAGGCATGGCAAAACGGGGGTCGACGTGTTGGCCTATTTGCGCAGCCAACCAGTCACGCTGGCCGGCACACGCGAGTCGCCCCTGGCCTTCAGCGCGCGCAAGCTTGACGAGAGCCTCGCCCTTTACCGCGAGGGTCGGCGCGAGGCCGCGTACCAGATGGCGGTGACCGCTTATCTCGAAGGGTTCGAGTTGGTGGAAACCGGTCTTGCGGCGATCAACCCGTCCATGAAGACGACCATCGAAACGGACATGCTCAGCTATCGCGCCATGCTCAAGGATGGCCAGTCGGTGGAGGTGGCGAGTGCTCAAGTGGCAAAGATCCAGGGTAAGCTGAGCGAGGCGCGCCAGATATTCGAGACCACCAGCCTGACCCCCTCGGTGGCCTTTGCCAGCGCCTTCATCATCCTGCTGCGGGAAGGCGTCGAGGCGATTCTGTTGCTCGCGGCGGTGGTTGCCTTCCTGATCAAGACCGGACGGCGCGATGGACTGCCCTACATCCACGCCGGATGGATAGCGGCGCTGGTGATGGGTGTCGCCACCTGGGCGCTCGCCACTTACGCCATTGACATCAGTGGTGCCAGTCGCGAACTCACGGAAGGCCTGACCGCCCTGTTCGCGGCGGGCATATTGTTTTACGTCGGGGTGTGGCTGCACAACAAACTGCAGGCCCAGCGCTGGAAGGAGTTCATCGAAAGCAAGGTGCAAAAGGCCACCGGCGGACAGACCCTGTGGGCCCTGGCCTTGCTGGCGTTTATCGCGGTGTATCGCGAGGTATTCGAAACCGTGTTGTTCTACCAAACCCTGTGGGTGCAGGCGGGTGACAGCGGTCAGCAAATGGTGCTCGGCGGATTTCTCGCCGCCAGCGCGGGCCTGGTGCTGTTGTCCTGGCTGATCTTCCGCTTCAGCGTACGCCTGCCCCTGCGCCTGTTCTTCGGTGTCAATTCGGCGCTGATGTATCTGCTGGCGGTGGTGTTCGCCGGCAAGGGTGTGGCGGCGCTGCAGGCGGCGGGCAAGCTGCCCATGAATGGCATCAACTTCCCGCGCATTGATATGCTCGGGGTCTATCCCAACCTGGAATCCCTCGGCCTGCAACTGCTGCTGGTACTGGTGGCGGTGGTGTTTCTGGTGCTCAACCAGCGCGCCAGCTCGGCGCGTTGAAGTCGTTATAAAACGGCTTGAACCGCCAAGACGCCAAGGACGCCAAGAAAATCAAAACGCGATGTATTCATAGACACTTCTTGGGGTGTTGCTGAGAAGAACGATAAATAGTGCACAGTTCATGAGAGGTCGTCTCCCTGTCACTTGGCTTTATTCTTCGTAGGGTGCGTCCTGCGCACCGTTGCCTTCGAGCAGCCGCGGCTTGGTGCGCAGGGCGCACCCTAGTCTTGCCTTTGAGAGGGCAGCCCGGTCCCCCTGTCGCTTTTAATAGTGCTCCCCGGCCGGCCACCCAAGAGGGTGCGCACTATTTGGTGGCCCCATCAGTAAGTCTTGCGCTTGCTTGGTGCCTTGGCAGATCAAATGCTGTTTTTAGGTTTATTCCGCGAGCCATTCCCGCGGCCGCAGGAAATCGCTGTAGAGCCTGGCCTCGGGGCTGCCCGGCTCGGGGCGCCAGTTGTAGCGCCACTTCACCAGGGGCGGCAGGGACATGAGGATGGATTCCGTGCGCCCGCCGGATTGCAGGCCGAACAACGTGCCGCGATCGTACACCAGGTTGAATTCCACATAGCGTCCGCGCCGGTAGAGCTGGAAGTCGCGCTCGCGTTCGCCGTACTCCGTATAGCGGCGTCGCTGTACGATGGGCAGGTAGGCGTCGAGATAGGCGTCGCCGATGCTGCGCATGAAGGCGAAGCTGTGGTCGAAACCGCGCGTGCTCATATCATCGAAGAACAAACCGCCGATACCGCGTGTCTCGTTGCGGTGTTTGAGAAAGAAATACTCGTCGCACCACTTTTTGTAGCGCGCGTAATAGTCAGCGTCGTACAGGTCGCACGCCGCTTTGGCGGTCTGGTGCCAATGCACCGCGTCTTCCGTGAACGGATAATACGGTGTTAAGTCGAAGCCCCCGCCGAACCACCACACCGGCTCTGCGTCGTCTTTTTCCGCGATGAAGAAACGCACGTTGCAATGGGAGGTCGGCACGTACGGGTTGAGCGGGTGGATCACCAGGGAGACGCCCATGGCCTGAAAGGTCCGCCCGGCGAGTTCCGGCCGCAGGGCCGTAGCGGACGGCGGCAGGTTTTTGCCGAAGACATGGGAGAAGCCGACGCCGGCCTGCTCGAAGATCGCGCCATCGCTCAGCACACGGGTGCGCCCGCCGCCGCCTTCCAGGCGCGTCCATTCATCTTGCACAAAACGTGCGCGCCGGTCTTCGGTTTCCAGGGCGTTGCAGATCCGGTCCTGCAGGTCCAGCAGGTAGGTTTTAACTTTGTGGCTGTCGGGCATCGTCATGGTATCAACGGTGGTGGTGGCGTGTGGGTGGTCTCCGGGCGGTGCGTTCAACCCGGGCGGATAAGTTGGCCGCTGTCGGCGTCGGTGATAGGCGTCGGTTGCCTGCGTCCGCCGACGCGCCCGGGTAACACATAGTCCACGTCCGAACCGAAGCGCCGCAACACCTCGCGGTAGCTGCGCGCTGGCACCTGGCCAGTGCGGTTGGCGCTGGTGGAGACCAACGCCATGCCCGCGGCGCGGCACAACGCGCGTACCGAGGCGAGTGCGGTAACACGCACGGCGATGCGTGCATGGCGGCCGGTGATCCAATAAGGAACCCCCTGCTGCGGTCGCACCAACCAAGTATGCGCCCCGGGCCAGGTGGCGCGCACGTGCGCGGGGATCTCCGCGACCCAGGGCATCAGCTGCTCGACATCGGCGGCGATGAGAATCAGGCCCTTGGCGGGCGTACGCTGCTTGATGCGCAGCAGGCGCATGACCGCGTCGCGATTACCGGGGTCGCAGCCCAGTCCGTAAACCGATTCCGTCGGGTAGGCCACGATGCCGCCGCGGCGCAGCAGCCTGACGGCGTGGGCGAGTCCGAGGGCGGGCATGCTATTTTCCGCGCTTCTGTTGCAGCGCGCGATCCTTGGCCATGATCTCGGAGGCGTTGGCAGCGCGCTCCTTGGCCAGTCGCAGCATCAGGGCGGCATCGTTCAGCGCCAGGATCTGGGCGGCGAGGTAAGCGGCGTTTTTTGCCCCGTGTTTGCCGATGGCCACGCACGCCACCGGGATGCCGCCGGGCATCTGCACCGTGGAAAGCAAGGCATCGTGGCCCTGCAGCGGCCCGCCGTCCATGGGTACGCCGATCACCGGCTTGAGGGTGAGAGCGGCGACCGTGCCGGCCAGGTGCGCCGCGAGACCGGCGGCGGCGATGAACACGCCGCAGCCGCGTTCGTCCGCTTCCTTCACATAGGCATGGGTGGCGGCGGGGGTGCGATGCGCCGAGGTGATCTTCACTTCGCATGGCACACCCAGTTGGTCGAGGATATCGAGGGTGCTCTGCATGGTGGCCAGGTCCGAGTCCGAGCCCATGAGTACGGCCACAAAGGGTTTGTTCATCTTGGCGATCCCAGGTATGGAGGCTGTTGAATATCGATACTATACCGTTACGACTCGGTGCGGGCTATGTGTACGCCGCTGCGCCTCAGCGTTGGCGTTCGCGTGCGATGGCGCGGTAGCCGATGTCGCGGCGGTATTGGACACCGTTCCAGGTGATCCCACCGGCGGTTGCATGCGCGCACCGCTGTGCATCCGCCACGCTGTCGCCCAGGGCGGTGACGCACAGCACGCGCCCGCCGGCGGTCACCACCTCGCCATCGCGCAGCGCGGTGCCGGCATGAAACACCTTAACGTCCGCCGCCGGCGCATCCGGCAGGCCGTGAATGACGTCGCCTTGGCGATAGGCACCGGGATAACCGCCGGCGGCCATAACCACCCCGAGCGCCGGACGCTTGTCCCAGTGCGCCTCGGCCCGATCCAGGCGGCCGGCGACGGCGGCCTCCACCAGGGTAATCAAGTCGGACTTGAGACGCAGCATAATCGGCTGGGTCTCGGGATCGCCGAAGCGGCAGTTGTATTCCAGAACCTTGGGTGTGCCGTCCGCGGTGACCATGATACCGGCGTACAGGAAACCGGTATAGGGATGACCCTCCGCCGCCATGCCGCGTACCGTAGGCTCAATGACCTCGCGCAGGATGCGCGCGTGCAGTTCAGGAGTCACCACCGGTGCCGGCGAGTAGGCGCCCATGCCACCGGTGTTGGGACCGAGATCGCCGTCCAGCAGGCGCTTGTGGTCTTGGGAGGTGGCTAAGGCCAGGATGTGCTTGCCGTCCACCATGACGATGAAGCTGGCTTCCTCTCCCTCAAGAAATTCCTCGATCACCACGCGCGCGCCGGCGGAACCGAAGGCGTTGGCTTCCAGCATATCCTTCACCGCGGCGATGGCTTCAGCCTCGCTCGCGGCAATGATCACGCCCTTACCCGCGGCCAGTCCATCGGCCTTGACCACCAGCGGCGCGCCGATTTTCTTTATATAAGCGATGGCGGTCTGTACATCAGTGAACGTGGCGTAGGTGGCCGTGGGGATGTGGTGGCGCGCAAGGAAATCCTTGGCGTAGGTCTTGGAGCCTTCGAGTTGCGCGCTGGCCTGGGTCGGCCCGAAGCAGGCGAGTCCGGCGGCGCTGAAGCGATCCACCACGCCCAGTACCAAGGGCGTCTCCGGACCGACGATGGTCAGGTCGACGTGTCGGTCGCGCGCGAAGCGCAGCAGGCCGTCCACGTCATCGGCGGCGATGGGCACATTCTCACAACCGGGTTCGCGCGCCGTGCCAGCGTTGCCGGGTGCTATGTACACCTTGTCCGCCTTCGGAGATTGCGCCGCCTTCCACGCCAGCGCGTGTTCCCGTCCGCCTCCGCCAATGATGAGGATTTTCATGTAAAACCTTTATTCGGATTTTGCAGCGCCAGGCACGTCAGCATGTATGAAGCGATCATGCGGGAAAATTTTCCTCGGCGCGGTTGACAGTCCAGGTAATGCAACATACTAATGCCGGAAATGCCGCATGCCGGTGAACACCATAGCGATGCCATGCTGGTCGGCGGCGGCGATCACCTCCGCGTCCCGCATACTCCCGCCCGGCTGAATCACCGCGGTCACGCCCACCTCCGCCGCCTGGTCGAGGCCGTCGCGGAAGGGGAAGAAGGCGTCCGACGCCATGACCGAGCCCTGCACCTCCAGGCCCGCGTCGGTTGCCTTGATGGAGGCGATGCGCGCGCTGTACACGCGGCTCATCTGTCCCGCGCCGACGCCGATGGTGCGGCCCTCCTTGCAGTAGACGATGGCGTTGGACTTGACGAACTTCACCACCTTCCAGGCGAACATCAGGTCGTGCAGTTCCTGCGGTGTGGGCGCGCGCCGGGTGACGATTTTGAGGTCTTTGTCGCTCACCTTGCCATTGTCCCGTTCCTGAACCAGCAGGCCGCCGCTCACGCGTTTGTAGTCGAGGTCAGCGGGACGTTCGGCACCCCAGGTGCCGCAGGTGAGCACGCGCACGTTCTGTTTTG
>JAYSOL010000259.1:0-4197 GCA_043723045.1 Gammaproteobacteria bacterium
ATGGCCGGTCCCTTGATCGCCGCCGGCCTCAAGCCGCGCATTCGACTGGTGGCGAGCGGCAAGATCGTCACGTCGGCGCGCGCCGCCTGGGCCCTGTGCCTGGGGGCGGATTTTGTCACCACGGCGCGTGGCTTCATGTTCGCCCTGGGCTGTATCCAGTCGCTGCGCTGTCATGCAAACACCTGCCCGACCGGCATCACCACGCACAACAAACGTCTGCAACGCGGCCTGGTGGTGGAGGAGAAGTTCATGCGCGTGGCGCATTATGCGGAGGCGATGAATAATGAAATCGACATGATCGCGCATTCCTGCGGCGTCAAGAATGGGCGCGAACTCAGGCGGCGTCACGTGCGCATCGTCCAGAGCGTCGGCAAGAGTGTCCCTCTGGATATGCTGTATCCGTATCCCACCGATACGATCCCTACGCACGCCGGGGTTAAGCATGTCTGATAAAACAAAGCCTGCCGATCATCCAACCTGCGGGCCCGCTGCCCGAGCGGCTTGAAATTTCCCGCCACCGCCCCATTTGCAAGCTAATAGTAAAAATATACTCAGAGGTTTTCTATGCGCATGGACAAACTGACCACCAAATTCCAGATGGCCCTGGCGGAGGCCCAGAGCCTGGCCGTCGGCCGCGATCACCAGTACATCGAACCGGTGCATTTGATGGCGGCACTGATGGACCAGGAGGGCGGCACCACACGCCACCTCCTGGCCAAGTCCGACCTGAATGCCAATGCCCTGCGCTCCAACATCGGCCAGGCCCTGGATCGGGTGGCGACGGTGGAAGGCGCCGGTGGCGAGGTGCATGTCTCGAATGACCTTAATAAGCTTCTGAACCTCACGGACAAGGCCGCGCAACAGCGCGGCGATCAGTATATTTCCAGTGAGCTGTTCGTACTTGCTGCCTTGGAAGACAAGGGCGAACTCGGGCGCCTGTTGAAGGCCGCGGGTGCCTCCAAGGGCGGTATCGAGAAGGCCATCGACAGCCTGCGCGGCGGCGAGAAGGTGCAGGACCCGAATGCCGAGGATCAGCGCCAGGCCCTGCAGAAATACACCATCGATCTCACGGAACGCGCCGAGCAGGGCAAGCTCGACCCGGTCATCGGCCGCGACGACGAGATCCGCCGCGTGGTGCAGATCCTGCAGCGCCGCACCAAGAACAATCCGGTGCTCATCGGCGAGCCCGGCGTGGGCAAGACCGCCATCGCCGAGGGTCTGGCCCTGCGCATCATCAATGGCGAGATACCCGAGGGCCTCAAGGGCAAGCGCCTGCTGTCCCTCGACATGGGCTCTCTGATCGCCGGCGCCAAGTATCGCGGCGAGTTTGAAGAACGCCTCAAGGCGGTGCTCAACGATCTGGCCAAGCAAGAGGGCCAGATCATTCTGTTTATCGACGAGCTGCACACCATGGTCGGCGCCGGCAAGGCCGAAGGCGCCATGGATGCGGGCAACATGCTGAAGCCGTCGCTGGCGCGCGGCGAGCTGCACTGCATCGGCGCCACCACCCTCGACGAATATCGCAAGTACATTGAAAAGGACGCGGCCCTGGAGCGGCGCTTCCAGAAGGTGCTGGTGGACGAACCGACGGTGGAGGACACCATCGCCATTCTTCGAGGCTTAAAAGAAAAGTACGAAGTGCATCACGGCGTGGACATCACCGATCCCGCGATCGTCGCCGCCGCCACCCTGTCGCATCGCTACATCACCGACCGCCAGCTGCCGGACAAGGCCATCGACCTGATCGACGAGGCGGCGTCGCGCATCCGCATGGAGATCGATTCCAAGCCGGAGTCCATGGACAAACTGGACCGGCGCCTGATCCAGCTGAAGATCGAGCGTGAGGCGCTGAAGAAGGAATCCGACGAGGCCTCGAAGAAGCGCATGGGTGTACTGGAGAGCGAGATCGACAAGCTGCAGAAGGAGTATTCCGACCTGGACGAGGTGTGGAAAGAGGAGAAGGCCTCGGTGCACGGCGCTCAGCACATCAAGGAGGAACTGGACCGCGCGCGCCTCGAGATCGAGACGGCGCGCCGCGCCGGCGATCTGACGCGCATGTCGGAACTGCAATACGGGCGCATACCGGAGCTGGAGAAGCAGCTGGCCACGGCCGGCACTACCGACGGCAAGGAGCGCAAGCTGCTGCGCAGCGCGGTAACGGAAAACGAAGTCGCCGAGATCGTGGCGCACTGGACCGGTATTCCTGTCTCCAAGATGATGGAGGGTGAGCGCGAGAAACTCCTGCGCATGGAAGAGGAATTGAGCCAGCGCGTGGTCGGGCAGGCCGAGGCCATCAAGGCCGTGTCCAATGCGATCCGCCGCTCGCGTGCCGGTCTGTCGGACCCCAACCGTCCGAACGGTTCGTTCCTGTTTCTCGGCCCCACGGGTGTCGGCAAGACCGAGCTCACCAAGGCCCTGGCGTCGTTCCTGTTCGATAGCGACGAGGCCATGGTGCGCATCGACATGTCGGAATTCATGGAGAAGCACTCGGTCGCGCGCCTCATCGGCGCCCCGCCGGGGTATGTCGGCTACGAGGAGGGCGGTTACCTCACCGAGGCGGTGCGGCGCAAACCCTATTCCGTGATCCTGCTGGATGAAGTGGAAAAGGCCCATCCGGACGTGTTCAACATCCTGTTACAGGTGTTGGATGACGGACGCCTCACCGACGGCCATGGGCGCACCGTGGACTTCCGCAATACGGTGATCGTCATGACCTCCAACCTGGGTTCGCATGTGATTCAGGAGCTTTCCGGCGAGGAGAACTACCAGCGCATGAAAGACGCGGTGATGGAGATCGTCGGCCAGCACTTCCGTCCCGAGTTCATCAACCGCATCGACGACATTGTGGTGTTCCATCCGCTGGCGCGCGAAGAGCTGCATCGTATCACCCAGATCCAGGTACGCTACCTGAACGACCGCCTGGCGAGCCGCGACATGGGGCTCACCTTGACCGAGGTGGCGCTGGACAAACTGGCCGAGGCGGGTTTCGACCCGGTGTATGGCGCGCGGCCGTTGAAGCGTGCCATCCAGCAGTCCCTGGAGAATCCCCTGGCGCAGGAGATCCTGGCGGGTAAGTTCGCCCCCGGTGACTTGATCGTGGTGACGGTGGAGGGCGGGGCGTTCGCGTTCCGCAAGGAATCCATCAAGGCGCAAGTGGCCTGAGCCCCACACTCCAGCTGGATCGCTTAGTCAAGCCCTGGTTAATTCAAAAATGTAGGGTGAGGCGGAGTTTTCGCCAATGTCCAGTGGACATTGGCGCCGCTGAACGGGTGCAACGTGTTTTGTTGCACCCCGGGCTGCAAGCCCTGCGCACCGATCGACAAAATGGTGCGTGGGACGCACCCTACGCCGAATTATTCAGAGGTTCCTTAGATTGAGATACAGCCCAGCACTGTGGGGCTTTTTTATGCACCCGGCCGCGGGCTTAAATATCAGCTAGAGTTAATATACGGCAGCACTAATATATGGCCTGCCACGGGAGTTTGGTGGGTGACGCAAAGGGTTGCTGTTAATACTTGATTGTTTTGCTAACATTAGACACAGTATAAGTGTGGGGTAGCACAGGGAACGGGGAAGCAATTACCTTGACCCCGGTCAATTAACGGAAACAATGTAGTAGTACAACGCTCAGGGATTTTCTGAATGCCATCAGTAACGCAGGCTGCTGTCCCTGTGCGCGCCACTGTACGCCGCTATGCCGAGCACGGACTCAATCGCGCCTTCAATCTTTTCCTGGGTCTGCACGACTTCGACCTCCAGCTGCTGACCCGGTATCGGGCGGAACTGTTGCAGGGCGCGGACAGTTTTGTCGACTCCTTTTACGCCTACCTCATGAGCCAGCCAGTCATGGCGGAAGTGCTAAAGCGCTACGAAGCCAACGGCGGTGAAATCTCCGGGCTGGTCAAAACGCAGTTGCGCCACTTTTCCACCTTCCTCGACGGCGACATCGGCGATGCCAGCGCCGCGCGTCTCGCCAAGATCGGCAAAATTCATTACGGCTATACCATCGATCCGGTGTGGATCATGGGGGCCTATCTGTTGTATCTGGAACATCTCTCTTCGCTGATTAATACCGGCGCGCTTATCCCGCCAGGCGATCGCGCGTCGCTCATCGGCATCATCAACAAACTGCTTATCCGCGACATGGGGCTGATGCTGGAGGGCTACTGGGATACCGCGGTGGACGCCCTGGAGGAG
>JAYSOL010000260.1:0-5151 GCA_043723045.1 Gammaproteobacteria bacterium
AGCAACACAAGACATTCTTTACGCTGTGCCCGCTGGCACATCCGGCGGGTTACGGCACCAATGACGTGCCTAACCCGCCCTACATTGACTATGAAACCGTTTAAGTAAGTGCCATTCGTCTCTGGTCCAGGTTCTCACATACCCACCGTAACGAGTATCTTTCCCGCCGCATGTCCCTGCTGGCTGTAGGCATGGGCCGCCGCCAGCTCCGCCAGCGCGAACGTCCTGCCTATCACCGGCCGCAGCTTGCCGGCCTCGCATAGTGCGCGTAGTTGCTCGAGGTCGGCAGCGCGCGCCTTGACCAGGGTGATGCGCACGCGTCGCCGCGACATAAACGGCAGCAGCAAGGCCGCGCTGACGCGGCCGAAGGTCGGTAGGGTGGAGACGAGCACGCCGGCCGGCGCCATGAGCGCGAAAAAGTCGCGCAGTGGCGTGCGCACGACCATGTCGAATACCAGGTCGTAGGGCCGCTCGCCGGCCAAGTCCTGGCTCTGGGTGTAGTCGATGATGGCATCGGCGCCGAGTCCACGCACCATGTCAGCGTGTTGGCCGCTGCACACCGCCGTGACATGGGCGCCGTAGTGCTTGGCGATTTGCACTGCGAAATGACCGACGCCGCCCGCCGCACCTACGATCAGCACGTGCTGATCGGCGGCGATGCCGCCCAGGTCGCGTAGCGATTGCAGCGCAGTGAGCCCGGCCAAGGGAAGGGCGGCGGCTTCCGCCAAGGGCAGGTTGGCCGGCGCGCGCGCCGCCGCCTGTTCCTCGACCACCGCGTACTCGGCGCTGGCGGCGCCGAGGCGCACGTTGCCCATGGCGAATAGGCGGTCGCCGGGCTTGAAGCGGGTCACCCGGGCGCCGACCTCGACCACTTCGCCGGAGATGTCGGCCCCGGGTATGGACGGGAACGCCACCGGCCGGTACAGCAGGCCCTGGGTGTGGCGCAGTTTCCAGTCCACCGGGTTGACAGACGAGCCCGCTACTTTTACCAGAAGTTGCGTCGCTGTTGGGTGTGGTGTTGGTACCTCAGCGGCGACGATCTGGTCGGGGCCGCCGAAACTGCGGTAGTGCATGGCGCGCATGATTACTCCTTGTTGGAAAAATCTGAGATTACTGGGCCCTGGATCAATCGTTGGCGTGGTGTGTATGATATGGGGTCAGCGCCAATATTAATAGCATGGGCAACTTGACTTGCTTTCGTTATCTCCAGCGTATGCGCCTAGGATATTGGCTCTGACACCATATCAATTGGAAAAAGTTCCGGTCTGCCGTTCTCATGAATTCTTGCATCAGGTTTCTTCACGGAGGCGCGCTCTATGATTGATATCATCAAGGATGTTCTCACCGTTGTCGGAATTCCAGGCGCGTTTTACGCAGCCTGGAAGGCCATCGTTGAAATGAAGAACAGCAATAAAGAGAAAGCAAAGGAAACTGCAGAGAAGGCACGAGAGAATCGCCACAAACAAGCTGCTGCTGCACGCGACGCTCTGCGGGAACTGTTTTCGAGTGAAAAGGCACGCGAGGCAATGCAGATGCTCGATTGGTCAGGTCGTTCCTATCGTGATGGTGCATCAGGCCACATTATTACGTTTAGTGACCTGGGCCCCGCGCTTCGTGTAACCGATCTTAAGTTTGACCAAAAGGATCGGTTTATACGTGATTGCTTTGAGGATCTTTTCGATAAACTGGAGTTGATTGGGCATTTTATTGATATAGATTTTCTCCATTACAGCGACGTTGCTGTTCCGCTGACTTATTATGCAAAGAAAGTGGCCGGTGACATCAACTCGTTTGCGCCGTTCTTGGACGTATACGGTTATCCAAAGACCAAGGCGTTGTTACTGAGAGCAGCATAAATAATCCGGGTCAGAGTCTCATGGCACTACCTTTTAGTCATGGCCGGAGCCAAGGTCACTGAGCTCTGACGCCTCGCCATGCCGGTCAACGCTGCCGCAGCGCATAGCGATTTGCCTCACGCTAACCAGATCATTCGCGCTAAACTCGTTACGGTGACGATCGCAAGAATAAATCCAGCGCTAGCGCAAGGTTTACGGCCGCTGTTCCTCGCGGCCTTCTTCGCCGCTGTCGGCTGCGCGCCAGAGCGCCCGCGAGTGCCGGTGCCGGAACCCCTCCCCGAGACGCTCGATACCGCCGTGCGCGCAGGCTTGCGTGCGCCGTCCGTGACGTGCGGCGGGTCCCAGCTTGAAGGCCAACAAATCACGGCCTATTACCCGGCCAGCGGAACGCCGCCGCTCTGGATTACGCAAGGCGCCCCGGGTCTGAGTGCGCGCCAGCTGCGCGACGCACTGCGCCTGGTGGGGCGCGACGGTCTAGTGCCGGCGAGCTATGGTCTGGACGACATCGACCGCTACTGGCAGGCCCGGAGTCCGGCGGAGTTGGCCTGTCTCGATCTGCTGCTGACCGATGCCTATCGTCGCTACAGTGTCGATGTGCACAGTGGGCGCGCCGACCCGCAGGACGCGGATCCCACCTGGACCTTGCGCGCCGATGCGTTCGACCCGCTAGGCGCGCTGCAAACGGCGACGCGTGATGGAACCCTGGCCGCCTTACTCAGCACGTTGCCGCCGCCGCATACCGGCTACCGGCGCCTGCGCACGGCGCTGGAGGAGTATCAAGCGCTGGCCCGCCATGGCGGTTGGACGCCGATTCCGCCCGGCCCGAAGCTCGAGCCGCAAACACGCCACGAACAGATTGCGCTGCTGCGCGCACGTCTGCGCGCCGAGGGTGAGCACGACGTCGGCGGCGATGACGATCTGTACGATGCCGAGCTTGCGGAAGCCGTCAAGCGTTTTCAATACCGCCATGGTCTTACCACCGACGGTGTCGTTGGCGAGCGCACGCGCTCCATGTTGAACATCAGGCTGGAGGAAAAGATCGCCCGGATCCGCCGCACCCTGGAGCGCTGGCGGTGGTTACCGCGCACCTTCGGTGAGCAGTATATTCTGGTGAATACCGCCGGCTTCGAACTCGAGGTCATCGAGCAGGAACGACGCGTGCTGAGTATGCGGGTGATCGTGGGAACACCGGACCAGGCGACGCCTTCGTTCACGGCGGTGCTGCAGTCACTCGTGATCAATCCCTATTGGAATGTACCGCCGCGCATCGCCCGCGACACACTGCTGGCCAAACAGCAGGCGGATCCAAACTATTTCCGCACGCGCGCCTTCCGCCTCTTCCGCAACGGCGGGAAAAACGCACGCGAAATCGATCCGGCCAGCATCGACTGGGGCAGCCTGCGTGCGGAAGACTTTACCTACCGGCTGCGGCAGGATCCTGGGCCCAGGAACAGCATGGGACGGCTGGCATTTTCCCTCCCCAATCGCTTCGATATATTCCTGCACGGCACACCGGAGTCCGGGCTGTTCGCGCGCGACGCCCGCACCTACAGTGAGGGCTGTGTCCGCATCGAACACCCTTTGCCACTGGCCCTATACACCTTGCGCCACGCCGATGACTGGAGTGAGGAGCGTATACAGCGCGCCATTGATGCACAGCACCATAAAACGCTGCGCCTGCCGCAACCGATGCCGGTGTATGTGCTGTATCTCCCCAATTGGGTGGACGACGCGGGGCGCGTGCATTTTCGTGACGACGTCTATCAACGTGACAGCGTGCTCACACGCTACTACCCCGCCGCCGTGGAATGACAAACGGTGCTCCGCGCGCGACGAAAGACCCGCAGCGGCCACCGGGGCAGCGCCATGTCCTCTATAATTACAGGGGTAAATAAACAAACCTCGATGGATGTCCCCGCTCTTGAACCGTCGTGCCTTTCTAAAACTCTCCTGCGGCGCCGGCGCTGCTCTGGCGGCGAGCCCGCTGCTGGCCAATGTCGCGCCGCGTCTGGACGAGCGGGTGCTCGCGTTCTACAACACGCATACCGGCGAGCGGGTGACCACGACCTACTGGGCCGATGGCCAGTACCTCGCCGCAGAACTCACGGCGATGAACCGGGTGTTGCGCGATCACCGCAGCGGCGAGGTGCACGCCATCGATCAACGTTTGTTTGACCTCCTGTTCAATCTGCAACGCGTCACCGGTGCACGCGGTGAATTTCATGTGATCTCAGGCTATCGTTCACAGGCCACCAACGCCGCGCTCCGGCGCCACGGTAACGGCGTGGCCAAGGAAAGTCTGCACACCGTCGGCCAAGCCATCGACATCCGCCTTCCCGGAAGCGCCCTGGGCGATCTGCGCCGCGCGGCGCTGTCTCTGCATGCCGGCGGCGTTGGCTATTACCCGGCGAGCGAATTTATCCACCTGGACACTGGCCGCGTCCGTTCCTGGTAGACCCACACCGGTGGTGGCCTCTCGCAAGGCCACCTGTGCCGACTCAGGCACTCTTCAATCGATATTAGAAAAAAATCCTCTCTGGTCCGAATGGCACTTACTTAAGCCAAAATGTAGGGCGGGTTAGCGTAGTTTGCGTAACCCGCCAGGCGTTGCGAAGCAACACAAGACATTCTTTACGGTGTGCCAGCTGGCACGTCATGAGGGTCAGAGAGGGACTGTTGTTAATATTGAAAGTGTCGCTCTCTGGCCCGGTTTTTCGCAAGCGATGTTTTCCCTGCGGTCATATTTTACCGACGTAATGGGGTAGAATCAAAAGCCCGCCATGACCGCGGCCGTGTCGCATTTCCTGATCTCTGCAAGAACCTCTTGCGAGGTAACAACATCCGGATTATATGCAACCACTGCAGCATGGGGGTGTTCCTCTGTGTTAAAATGCACAGATATTACGCCATCATGGTTGCGGAGATCCCGCTCCATTTTATCCCTATCGTCACAGGAACTATCCGGATGGAGATGAACGACAATATCTGCAATCTTGATATCTGTGCCCATAGCAGCCTCCTTTGCTTGGTGCTACAAGTAAAACCGGATGCAGCTTAACAGCCGCACACCAAAATAGGATTTTGGGACTTATCAAAACCCTCTACCCAGCATCTCCTCCTCTAACTTCTCTATCCAATCTCATTACACCCAACTACACATTGCCCTTATATCAAGATATCAACATTATTACATTGACCTGGATCAAAGATGACCCTAAGCGTCATGAGTGAGGGTCAGAGCTCAGTTTACGCTACTATTAGCGTAAACTGAGCTCTGACCCTGAGGTTATGTGAT
>JAYSOL010000261.1:0-2817 GCA_043723045.1 Gammaproteobacteria bacterium
TCACCTCGTCCTCGGCGGACGCGATGATGCTGCCCTTCTCCGACGGCGTGACCATATCATCCACGCCGATGGAGATGCCGGCGCGCGCCGCATAGGCGAAGCCGGTGTACATCAGCTGGTCGGCGAAGATCACCGTGGCCTTGAGGCCGACATCGCGATAGCAGGAGTTGATCAGTTCCGAGATGTTCTTCTTCTTGAGATCCTTGTTGATCAGGGCAAACGGCAGGCCCTCGGGCAGCAGGTCCGACAACAGCGCGCGCCCGACGGTGGTGTCATGCAGTTTGTGGGTCACGCTCTGGCTGCCGTCATCCGCCAGCGTTACTTCGCGGATACGCGCCTTGATGCGCGCGTGCAGTGACACCTGGCGTGTCTCGTAGGCGCGGTGCACCTCGGCCACGTCGGAGAACGCCTTGCCTTCACCGGGGACGTTGATCTTGGAGCGCGTCATGTAGTACAGGCCCAGCACGATATCCTGGGACGGCACGATGATGGGTTCACCATTGGCCGGCGACAGGGCATTGTTGGTGGACATCATCAGGGTGCGCGCCTCCAGCTGCGCCTCGATGGAGAGCGGGATATGCACCGCCATCTGGTCACCGTCGAAGTCGGCGTTATACGCCGCGCACACCAGCGGATGCAGCTGGATCGCCTTGCCTTCGATCAGCACCGGCTCGAAGGCCTGGATGCCGAGGCGATGCAGGGTCGGGGCGCGGTTGAGCAGGACGGGATGTTCGCGGATGACTTCTTCCAGGATATCCCAGACCTCGGGACTCGCTTGTTCCACCATCTTCTTGGCCAGCTTGATGGTGGTGGCGAGACCGCGCATCTCGAGCTTGGAGAAGATGAACGGCTTGAACAACTCGAGCGCCATTTTCTTCGGCAGGCCGCACTGGTGCAGCTTCAAGGTCGGACCCACCACGATGACGGAACGGCCGGAATAATCGACGCGTTTGCCCAGCAGGTTCTGGCGGAAACGGCCCTGTTTGCCCTTGATCATATCGGCCAGGGACTTGAGCTGGCGCTTGTTGGCGCCGGTGATGGCCTTGCCGCGGCGACCATTGTCCAGCAGCGCGTCCACCGCTTCCTGCAGCATGCGCTTTTCGTTGCGCACGATGATGTCCGGGGCGTTCAGGTCCAGCAGGCGCTTCAAGCGGTTGTTGCGGTTGATGACGCGGCGGTACAGGTCGTTCAGGTCGGAGGTGGCGAAACGGCCACCGTCGAGCGGCACCAGGGGACGCAGTTCCGGCGGCAACACCGGCAGGATCTCCAGCACCATCCACTCGGGCTTGTTACCGGAGTGCAGGAACGCCTCGACGACCTTGAGGCGCTTGGCGAGTTTCTTGATCTTGGTCTCGGACGTGGTGCCGGCGAGTTCGTCGCGCAGCTTGGTGGCCTCGGCCTCCAGGTCGATGGCCTTCAACAGGTCGCGGATCGCCTCGGCGCCCATGCGCGCGTCGAATTCATCGCCGTACTGCTCGATGGCGTCGAGATAGGCGTCTTCCGACATGAGCGAGCTGCGCTCGAGGGTGGTCATGCCGCCGTCCACCACCACATAGGCCTCGAAATACAGCACGCGCTCGATGTCGCGCAGCGTCATGTCCAGCATCAAACCCATGCGCGACGGCAGCGACTTCAGGAACCAGATGTGCGCCACCGGCGAGGCCAGCTCGATATGACCCATGCGCTCGCGCCGCACCTTGGACAGGGTGACTTCGACGCCGCACTTTTCGCAGATAACACCGCGGTGCTTCAAGCGCTTGTATTTGCCGCACAGGCACTCGTAATCCTTGATAGGGCCGAAGATCTTGGCGCAGAACAACCCGTCCCGTTCCGGTTTGAAAGTACGATAGTTTATCGTCTCCGGCTTTTTGACCTCACCGAAAGACCACGAGCGTATTTTCTCAGGCGATGCCAGGCCAATACGGATGGCGTCGAAGTCTTCGTTCTTGGTGGTCTGCTTAAAAAGATTAAATAAGTCTTTCAATGTCTTCTCTCCTGCTGCGCGACTCGGGTTTCAGGTTTCGCCCGGTGGCCGGTAACCCTTAAGGTTATCCGGCGCGGGCTGCTTACGCGTGAAACGCCGAACTAATCCTGCTCCAGCTCCATGTCGATACCCAGAGAACGAATCTCCTTGATCAACACATTAAACGATTCCGGCATGCCGGCTTCCATCCGGTGATCGCCCTTGACGATATTCTCGAACATCTTGGTGCGTCCGGTCACGTCGTCCGACTTGACGGTGAGCATTTCCTGCAAGGTGTAAGCGGCGCCATAGGCCTCCAGTGCCCACACTTCCATTTCACCGAAGCGTTGTCCGCCGAACTGCGCCTTGCCGCCCAGCGGCTGCTGGGTAACCAGACTGTAGGGACCGGTGGAACGGGCATGCATCTTGTCGTCCACCAGATGGTTGAGCTTCAAGATATACATGTAGCCCACGGTGACGGGACGCTCGAAGGCCTCGCCGGTGCGTCCGTCGTACAGCGTCGTCTGTCCGGAGCGCGGCAGGCCGGCGAGTTCCAGCATGTCCTTGATCTCGTCTTCATCCGCACCATCGAACACCGGCGTAGCCATGGGCACACCCGCCTGCAGATTACGCGCGAGCTCGAACAGTTCGACGTCGGTGAACGACTTGATGTCTTCGAACTTGCCTTTACCGCCGTGGTTATAGATCTTGTCGATGAACTTGCGCAGGTCTTCCACCTTGGCACGCTCTTCCAGCATCAGCTGGATCTTGCTGCCCAGGGCACGCGCCGCCCAGCCCAGATGCGTTTCCAGCACCTGACCCACGTTCATACGCGACGGCACGCCCAGGGGATT
>JAYSOL010000262.1:0-2617 GCA_043723045.1 Gammaproteobacteria bacterium
CATTCAGGAGCCGGACAGCGACTGCGCGGGCATCCACCAGGTCCATGCAGGTGTCGAGAAAGCTGTCGAGCAGCTCCTCCAGGTTGCGCGAACGATTGAGGCTGGAGCTGATGTCGTAGAGGATTTCCAGGGAGCGTGTTTTGTGTGAGAGATGCTGGGTGTGCTTGCGCACCTTGCTGGTCATTTCCAGGTTGAGCATGCGTAGCTCATCACCCAGATCGTTGATGTCCCGCGCCAGCTCGGTGAATTCCCCCGAGGCCGTTACCGGCACACGTACCGACAAATCGCCTTCGCGCATGCGTTTGGCCCAGCGTCGCAATTCGGCCAGGGGCTCGAGTAATTCGCGTTTTACACGCCACAGGGTAAGGCCGATACATCCGACACCACCCAGGATGAAAACTATCTGTGCGGAATAGAGGAGTAGGGAGTATTCAGGTAAAGACAGGGCCAGGAAACCGGTGGCGCCCGCGAGTGCCAGCAGCACAAACAGCGAGACCAGGGGGATGAACAACGGCCTCCAGTGCAGCCTATGCGTTTCGCGCCACCACCCCAGCATCGGAGCAGAGCTCCAGTCGTGCGTGGGCAGGCGTGATTCCGTGTTCTCGTTGGTTGATGCCATGACGCGGGACCCAATGATGACTACGGTCGATTTCCCCACTGGCGGCAGGTCGATGCCACGATGGGTCTAACTACCCGGAATAATACCAGAATCCCGGCTGAAACCGGTATTTCCGGCTGCGCGCCTGCATATACAACTGTGTTACCGGCGCTTTTCACGCACACGCCACGGAGGTTGGAAGAAAGAGGCTGGCCCCGACCAGTCACTGGCCTTCCGGCGCACTGCTGGCCTGATGTTGCTTATCGTTGGGATTGCTGAAAATAAAGCGGAAATCCCCTGGGGCGATTTCGACATAGTCCAGGGTTGTGCCCTTCAGCAGATCGGCGCAGGACGAGGCGATGATGACATCGATACCCTGTGAGGCGATGAGTTCGTCGGTGCCGCCCATTTCATCAAAGCCCATGCCGTATTCGATCGCGCCGCCTTCCTCGCGGCGGGCCGCCAGGCGCAGGAATATGTCGTCCGAGTTGCTCTGGTCGGCCGCCATACGTATCTGTTTGGCGGCGTTGGGGGTAATCGTAATCATCGTCAGTTCCTCTGCAGTTCAGTGTTTAACGCGTGTTTTGTCGCCGGGTAAGCCCCCGGGTTGCGTGCTGCTACGCGTCGCGTTGTGGCGGACGCGATGTTGCCGGATGAACTCGACGAAGCGGCGGGTCCAGTGGTGGCCGGACAGGTCCCGCATATGCGCATAACAGGCCAGGACATTCCTGTAGACAATGCCATCGTGGCGGCCGTCGATTCCCGCTCCGCGTACGACTTCATAGGCATAATGGAGATCAGGCGGCAGATTTTCCAGGCTGGAGTAATGAAATTCATGCGCGCGCACTTCGAGTTTCGGGCTTGTGGTATCGGCGTGCGGCCATGGATATTGCGCGGTCTCGCGTAAGCGGACATAGCCGCGCCCCTGAGGTTTGGCATGCATTAGCGTATCGGCGGGCAAAGCGCCGACCATGTCACAGCGCTGTCCGTGCCAACTCAAGCTGCGTGATAGATACATGAGCCCGCCGCATTCGGCGTAAACCGGCATTCCGGACTCCACGGCCTGGCGGATGTTCTGGCGTAGGCCGGTATTGGCCTCCAGTGACTGCATGTGGACTTCGGGGAACCCGCCGCCGATAAATAGGGCATCGACATCCGGGAGTTGCGTATCGCGCAAGGTATCGAAGGGAACCAACGTAGCACCGTTCGCCCGCAACGCCTCCAGGTCGCCGGGATAGTAGAACGCAAATGCCGCATCCCGTGCGATACCAATTCTTATCAAGGCCTCCTCTCCCGTTGATAGGCAGGTAGGGCTGAGGGTGCCACTATCTGTACGGACGGCGGGCAATAGCGGCGCCTGTCCCGCCACCGCCTGTATGCGCTCCAGATCAACCTGTTCCGCAACCAGGCGTGCAATGGTATCGATCTTGGCCTTGGCCTGAGCGGCCTCGTTGCTGGGCATGAGTCCGAGGTGGCGCTCTACGATGGCCAGACGCTCATCGTGGTGCACCGCACCGATGACCGGCACATCGGTATAGTGTTCGATGACCGCGCGCAGTTTGGACTCATGCCGCGATCCGCCTAGCTGGTTGAGGATGACGCCGGCAATATTGATATTCCGGTCAAATGCCTGATAGCCCAGGATCAGCGGCGCGATACCGCGTGTCATGCCGCGCGCATCGATGACCAGAACCACCGGTGTTTGCAGGAGTTCGGCGAGGGCGGCGTTGCTGTTGCTGCCATCCAGATCGAGACCGTCGTACAGTCCTTTATTGCCTTCGATGATACAGATGTCGGCCTGGTTGGATTCAACGGCGAAGGTGGTGAGTATTTCATCGTGGCCCATGAGATAGAAATCGAGATTATGGCAGGCACGGCCGCTGGCCAGGCTCAGCCACATGGGATCGATGAAATCCGGACCTTTCTTGAAGGGCTGCACCGCCAGGCCGCGGGCATGCAAGGCGGCACACAGGCCGATGCTGAGGGTGGTTTTACCGGAGGATTTATGCGCGGCGGAAA
>JAYSOL010000263.1:0-2948 GCA_043723045.1 Gammaproteobacteria bacterium
TCTGTTTCTTCTCCATTTCCTGCGAGCGCTCGAGCGCGTCGGCCATGGCGTTGATGCCCCGCTCCAACGTCCCCAGTTCGGCGCCCGACTCCTCGACGACCCGTTGTTCCAGGCCACCGGCCTTGATCTTACGCACCAGATTGGTCATGGCGAGGATCGGCCGGGTCACACCCTTGCCCATGCGCAGCGCAATGAAGGTGGTCACCACCAGGCCGACCAGAATGATCAGCAGACTCTCCACCAGGATCTGATTGCGCCGGGCGATGGTCGAATCGCTCGACAGCTCCACCGATATCATGCCCAGCTGTTTGGGTGAACTGGTACCGCTCTGCTTGGATTTGTCGATCGCCACGGCCTCGTGGAAATCGTCGACCGGCACTTCACTCTGAATTATCGGCGCCTGAAACACATACACCGGCGTGGATTCAGAAAAGAGCCCTGTGCTCTGGTCTTTCCGGTTGGTGCTGACAGCCTGCGCCAGAATGGAGTCCTGCATGTCGAAAATGGTGACACTCAGCACATCGTTCTCTTTCAGCGTGGTGCGCGCCAGCCGGCTGAGGAATTCACGATTGCCGGAGAACACGCCATATTCACACGCCGGTGCCATCTGGTGCGCAATGGCCTTGCCTCTTTCCTGCAAGGCCCGGTCCAGATCGTCGAGCCGCGTCTGCACGAAGTGAAAGGACAACAGCGTCACAATCAGCAGCAGCGGAACCAGCGCGATAAACAGTACCCGGGTTTGTATGCCCCATTCTTTCATAACCTACCTCTCCTGCGTCTCTTCGATCTTCGACTGCAACTCCGTTGCAGTGGCGATCGTAAGACCCAGGGATTGCGCCACCTGCTGATTCACTTCCACCGTAAAATATTTCGGGTAACGTGGCGCCGGCAGGGTGATGCCGCCTTTGCCGCGTAACTCCGCCAGATATTCGCCGACCTGCCGGCCTATCTGCAGGGGTGTCGAGTATACGGCGGCCAACGCGCCCGCAGAGACATAGGCATGGGAATAGCCGATGAGCGGCTTGCGCTGCCGGTAGGTCTCGAGAAGTATATTCTGGGTGGTGTGCTGGTTGTATACCAGCGGATCCGGCAGGGCCAGCAAGACATCGCTGCTGTCAAGGACCCGCGTGAAGGCGCCGAATAATTCGTTCTCTCGATTGACACTGACGGCTTGCAAGTCCCATTTGTCAGTGTCGGCCACGGCCTTCAGTTGTTTCTCGCTTTCGCGCGAGAGCGGGCCATAAACGACCCCCAGGCTGCGGCTGCGCGGCAAGGTCAGCCGCACGAGCCGGAGTTGGCGCTGGAACGGTTGATCGATGTAAACCGCGGTGATCGGCCGTCGGGGCGCCGACGGCGTCTGCTCGTATTCGCGTACCAGGGCCTCGCTCGTTGCCCTTGGAATCAGGATCATGCAGATAGGCGTATCCGACATCTCTTGCAGCATCGACTGCGCCGCCTCCGTCCCCACGGTGACAATCAGGGCCGGACGCTCGGCCTGGCGCCTTGCCTCGGCACGCTTTAAATACTCAACCACCGGCACTATCTGCAGCACGACGCCGTCGCTCGCGCGCATGCCTTCGCGTATGCCGTCGACCACCTCCTGATAGGCGCCCGTCTGATGACTGAGCAATACGAGTACCATGTAGCGCACCGGCGGTTTGACGTCCGCGGCGTGCGCTATCGACCACGGCTCCAGCAGTAACCCCAGCAAGAGGCACAGACGCACCCACACGCGCAGTTGACGGGCAACCGCGTGCATGTTCCGCTCTCGTCCTGTTGCTGTTTCTTTCATTCGCTACCTAATACATCCACTGAGACATAAACTATTCTTCCGGACCCATGGACTATCTGAAATTCATACCCAAAGTGATAAACATCCGTCTGGCAAACTCGTTTTCCTGCATCGTTGGCGGATAATATTCGTCATACCGGCCGAGGGCACTCTGCACCACCAGGGCGATATCGCCATTCACCTTGCCCATCCGGTACGTGCGTGCAAGGCGCAGATCCAGTCGCCGCACCGGTTCCACCGGCTTGCTGTCGAGAAACGCCATGCCGCCGACGTAGTAATAGGCGAGACTCGCCAGATACCGGTCGGACAGGTTATGTATCCACAACAGACTGCCGCTTCCCTGCGGGGCGCTGTCGGAATAATTCTGATCCACATCACTGCTTTTGATATGCATGTGGGCATAACCCAGAATAAGGCGGTCCTTGAAATTCGGCCGGTAGGTCGCCTGCGCCTCGAATCCGTTAACCGTGGCGCTGTCCCCGTTCCTGAAATCCTTCACCTGTGTATCCAGGTCAGGAAATGGCCGGACATAGGTGCCGATCAGCCCGCTCAATTTGTCCTGGTAGACCCGTAAGTCCAGCGTCAGATTGCTGATGACGCGGGCGAAATAACCGATTTCGCGCGACACTGTCTTTTCCGGCTCCAGCCCGCCGCTGCTCAACACGAATTGATCGAACACGCTGCATGACGGGTTGACGCAAAAGCGCAAATTCCCCTGCTCCTCCACCAGCACCGGGTTGCGCGTGGCGCGACTGACGCTGGCGCGCAGGGTCTGGCGCGGCGTCAATTGATAATTGAGCGCGATACGTGGGGACAGATCGCCGCCGACGATCTGATCGTGTTCCCACATGGCGCCGGCATTCAGCGTCAGATCCCTGGTCGTGCGCCATTCCATGTTAAGAAATACACGCTGTGCGCGGTTTTCCTGCGGCCCGCTGGTCCCGAGGAAACCCGGCGACACTACCTGATCCACGCGCCAACCCACACCCCAGACGCCACGCAGATCGCGACTGATGCTGAAGGCGTTTTGCAGCTCCAGATCGTAGCGTTCACTGGTCACATCGTAGTTGATGGGAACCTGCACGCTGAACGGCGGCAACGGTGGCGCGGAGATCAGAATGGGCGCGGTGGTAAACTGCTCGTCCGTCTCGTGGTA
>JAYSOL010000264.1:0-3899 GCA_043723045.1 Gammaproteobacteria bacterium
AGATCGGCGATATGAGCCTGAACATGCAGGTCAAGCTGTTGCGTGTTTTGCAGGAGCGTACGTTCGAGCGGGTCGGCAGCAATAAGAGTCTCACGACCAATGTGCGCATCATCGCCGCCACCCATCGCAACCTGGAAGAGGCGATCGAGCAAGGCCGTTTCCGCGAAGATCTCTACTACCGCTTGAACGTATTCCCCATCGAGATGCCGCCGTTGCGTGAGCGCGCGGAGGATGTACCGCTGTTGATCAACGAGCTGATCGCGCGCCTGGAACATGAAAACCGCGGCTCACTGCGCCTCACACCGGCGGCGATCATGTGTCTTACCCAGTATCCCTGGCCGGGCAATGTGCGCGAGCTGGCCAATCTGGTGGAGCGGCTGGTGATCCTGTTCCCCAACGGCACCGTGGACGTGGACGATCTGCCGGAAAAATTCCGTCCCGCGGGGCTGATTCCGTACCGGGTTTCTCCGCACTCGGATGGGGATGCTGCTCCGTCCCTGGCCATGTCCCTGGCGCAGCTGCCGGAGGAGGGTCTGGATCTCAAAGAGCATCTCAACAATCTGGAATACACCCTGATCAAACAGGCCCTCGACGAGGCCAATGGCGTGGTGGCGCAGGCCGCCAAGCGGCTCAAGCTGGGGCGCACGACCCTGGTGGAGAAGCTGCGCAAATACGAGGTCACGGATCGCGAAGGGGCGACAGGTTTTTGACATTTTTTGTCGTTGATATTCTAAGTCACTATAAAATAAAGAAAAGTTTCTAGGCATGCTTCTTGCTCCTTCTAAGGCAATCGCGGGTGGATGTCATCCCACACCCGCACAGGGGAGCAAGCAAGCGTATGAAGTGTCAGGCGTCCAAGCGTAGCCCGATTTCGGCGGAGGGAGTTGTGGCTCTCCGCGACGGCCGGGTGCGCGCCCTGGAAGAGGCCTTCCGCACCTTCAGTCAGCTGTCGGAAAATCTCACCGCTTCCTACCAAGTGCTGGAAAATCGCGTGGCCGAGCTGACCGCCGAATTGGCGGTGGCGCGGGGCGATAACGCCGCGCACGGGGAGGAAAAAGAGCGCCTGGCCAGCCGCCTGCAAAGCCTGCTGCATGCCCTGCCCGGTGGCGTGGTGGTGCTGGATGGCGCCGGTTGTGTGCAGCAGTGCAATCCCGCGGCCGTTGCCCTGCTGGGCGAACCGCTGTTGGGTATCGCCTGGCGCAACATCATCCTGCGCGCCTTTGCCCCACGCTCCGACGATGGCCACGAAATTTCCCTGCGCGACGGTCGCCTGGTGAGCATCGCCACGACGCCACTGGGCGTCGAGCCCGGCCAGATACTGCTGCTCACCGAGGTGACGGAGACGCGCCGCCTGCAACAACGCCTCAATCACCATCAACGACTTTCCGCCATGGGCGAGATGGCCGCGTCCCTGGCGCACCAGATCCGTACGCCCCTGGCCTCCGCCCTGTTGTATGCCTCGCATCTGCAACGCCCGAGCCTTGAACTGCCTGAGCGTCAGCGCATCGGCGCAAAAATTCAGTCACGCATGCGCCATCTGGAGCAGCTGGTGAACGACATGCTGCTGTTCTCCCGTGGTGCCGCCGTCGGCAGCGACGCGGTGGCGGTGGCGGAGCTGCTGTCGGAGGTGCGCAAGGTATTCGACGCCAACCTGGTGGCGGACGGCGCGCGCATCAACATCAACGACGCCGCGCCAGGTGCCATGCTGCAAGGCAACCGTGAGACGCTAGTGAGCGCCTTGCTGAATCTGGTGAACAACGCCCTGCAGGCGAGCGGAACGCACGGACAGGTACAGCTGCAGGCCATGTATGTGCTGGAACAGAGCGGTATCGCCACGGTGGACCTGCTGGTCAGCGACAACGGGCCGGGCATCCCGGCGGACATACAGGCGCGTCTGTTCGAGCCGTTTTTCACAACCCGCGCCCAGGGCACCGGCCTGGGGCTCGCGGTGGTACAGGCCATCGCCCAGGGGCATCACGGCGTGGCCTGGTTCGAGTCGACGCCGGGTGTGGGCAGTCGTTTCGCCATGCGTCTGCCAGTGATCCAGGCGGCGTGCGCCGCCTCGGATAACGCAACCAATATAAAAAACAGTTTGTCAGAAAGGGGTGGTTCATGAGCTGCACTTCCCGTGATACACGCCATGGGCTGGCCACGGTGCTGGTGGTCGAGGACGACCAGACCCTGCGCGAGGCTTTGTGCGATACCCTGGACCTGTCCGGCTACCGGGTGGTGGCGGCCGCGGATGGGCGCGCGGCGCTGGAGATCCTGCGGCGCGAGACCGTCAACATGGTCGTCACGGATGTGCAGATGCCGGAGATGGATGGCCATGCCTTGCTGCAACAGATCAAGGCGGACCGGCCGCAGCTGCCGGTGTTGCTGATGACCGCTTACGGCACGGTCAAGAATGCGGTGGCCGCCATGCGCGAGGGCGCGTCGGACTACCTGGTCAAGCCGTTTGAAGCGGAGGTATTGATCAACATGGTGGCGCGCTACGTATTGCCGCCGGCCGCGGCCGATACGGAAATCATCGCCGTGGACCAACGCAGCCGCACCCTGGTGGAACTCGCCGAGCGTGTCGCGGGCAGCGACGTGACGGTGATGATCACCGGTGAGAGCGGCACCGGTAAAGAGGTGCTGGCGCGTTACATCCACCGGCGTTCGCGCCGTGCGGCGCAGGCGTTCGTGGCGATCAACTGCGCGGCGATACCGGAGAACATGCTGGAGGCCATGCTGTTCGGTTACGAGAAGGGTGCCTTCACCGGCGCCTCCCAGATGAGTCCGGGAAAATTCGAGCAGGCCCAGGGCGGCACCCTGTTGCTGGACGAAATATCGGAGATGGATCTGGCGCTACAGGCCAAGCTGTTGCGTGTGCTGCAGGAGCGCGAGGTGGAACGCCTCGGTGGGCGCAAACCCATCGCGCTGGACGTGCGCGTGCTGGCCACCTCCAACCGCATCATGCGCGACGAGGTGGTGGCCGGACGTTTCCGCGAAGACCTTTATTACCGGTTGAATGTTTTCCCCTTGCAGCTGCCGCCGTTGCGCGACCGCACCGAGGACATCGTACCCATGGCGCAGCGCCTGCTGGCGGTGCACGCGGGCATACAGGGCATCAACATCCCGGTGTTGTCGGAGCAGGCGCAGCGTCATCTACTGACGCATTTCTGGCCGGGCAATGTGCGCGAACTGGACAACCTCATGCAGCGTGCACTGATTATGCACCGCGGCGACGCCATTGACGTGGCCGACCTGCACTTGGAGCTGGTGTCGCCCGGTGTGCAGCGGCCGCTGGTTGTACCCGCCGTCGCACAGGCGGCGACGGGCACAGAGGGGAGTGATGGTCTGGGCGACGATCTCAGAACCCACGAGCGCAATCTGATCATGGACGCGTTGAAAGTCGGTATGGGCAGCCGCAAGGCGGCGGCGGAACGACTGGGCATCAGCCCGCGCACCTTACGCTACAAACTGGCGCGTCTGCGCGAGCAGGGTATTGAGATTCCGGGGTGATGCATTGGGGGCGGGCAAAAATTATGCAGTGGTGCAAGCAGGAGAGAAAAGATGAACGACATTAATGTCACCCAGTTGTTGACGCAGATGCGCTCGATGACCGCGCTCGCCCAGGGCCAGCCGGCCGAGGCGATAGGCGCCGCCGGTGGCGTGGATTTCGCCGCGCTACTCAAGGGATCGGTGGACAAGGTGAACGAGACACAGCAACAGGCGGGCAGTCTGCAGCAGGCGTTCGAGGCGGGTGACTCGCAGGTGGATCTGGCACAGGTCATGATCGCCATGCAGAAGGCCGGCATCGCATTTCAGGCCATGACCCAGGTGCGCAACAAACTGGTGTCCGCCTATCAGGACATCATGTCGATGCCGATGTAAGCGAGGTCCGACACGGGCAGGTC
>JAYSOL010000265.1:0-4562 GCA_043723045.1 Gammaproteobacteria bacterium
CGCCGACCTTGACGGTCAGGTAGTTGAACACCGTGCCCGCCGCAATCCGCTGCAGGCCTTCGACGCGGATATCCGCGATGGTAAAGGTTTCAACCGCCTGGGCAAACGGGGCCGAAACGGCACACACAAACAGGGCTGCTAGAAGCTTTTTCATTATAGTAGTCGGCAGAGAGAGTGAGTGCGCGGATTATTGCAGGATTCTGACAAAATCATTGTAAAACGCCAGGGCCATCAAGGCGAACAACAGCGTGATGCCGACCTGCTGACCCCAGTACAGCGAGCGCTCCGACAACGGGCTGCCTTTTACCGCCTCGATCAGGTAGATCGCCAGATGACCGCCATCGAGTACCGGCACCGGCAGCAGGTTCAACACACCGAGACCGATACTGACCACCGCCAGGAACATCACAAACCGGTCCCATCCCGCATGCGCCGAGTTGCCGGCGGCCTGGGCGATGGTGATCGGACCACTAATGGCCTTGGTGGAAACTTCCAGCTTGACCATCTTCACCAGCATTTCCAGGGTGAGCGACGACATGAGCCAGGTGCTTTGCACGCTTTCGTACAGAGCGTTGAGCGGGTCGAGTCGGGTCGAGACGAGCATTTCCTTTGGGTACTCGGGGATACGCGGTGCTACGCCGATGTAGCCTTCGGTCTTGCCGTTACGCTCGATCTTGCCCGTGGTGACCGTAATGGATAACGCCTGGCGGTTGCGCTCGATGCTGAATTGCAGCGCACGTTCCGGATTCGCGGAAATGATGCTGCGTATATCGTCCCATAGGCGCACCGGTTTGCCGTCGATCGCGCTGATCACATCACCCTTGTGCAAACCGCTTTTGGCGCCTGCGCCTTTTTCATCCAGATGCTCCAGCACCGGAAGGATATCCGGCATGGCCGGATAAAGACCCAAGCCCTTCTCCAGCAGACCGGTGCTGACCTGATCGGCCGTCAACGTGGAAAGATCGAGGCGGCGCATTTCCAGATCGCCGCGGGTGTTACGCACCTCGACATCGACCTGGTCCCTGTCGAGAGCGCGCTGAAAAAGATACAAGCGGCGTTGATCCCAGCTCGCCACCGGTTTGCCATCGATGCTTAAGAGTTCATCGCCGGAGTGAAACCCGGCCTGCGCGGCAATCGAGTTGTCCACCACCTTGCCCACCACCGGCTTGAGACCTTCAGTGCCGACACTGAACAGCAACCAGTAGGCCAGTATGGCAAACAGAAAATTAAACATCGGGCCCGCCAGGACAATGGCGGCGCGTTTCGGCAATGACTGGCGGTTGAACGCGCGCGGCAGGTCTTTTTTGGCGACCTTGGTATCGTTTTCGTCCAGCATTTTCACGTAACCGCCCAGGGGTATGGCCGCCAACACAAACTCGGTACGGTCGCGGCCGAACCGGCGCACCCACAAGGGGGGGCCGAAGCCGACGGAGAAGCGCAGGACCTTCACCCCGAGCTGTTTGGCCACCCAGTAATGGCCGAACTCGTGCACCACCACGAGCACGCCGATGGCGGCCACAAATGCAACGACTGTATAAAGGAATCCACTCACTGATCCAACCCACCCTAGTCCGACGCGCCGCGCCTACTTCCTGGCCACGGTCTTGCCTGTATTGTTACCGAGCCCGGCGATGTACAGCCGGGCCACCTCACGCGCGCGGGCGTCGTCCGCCAGTATCCGCTCGAGCTGCGCTTCCTCGTTTATGATCACGTTCGCCCGCGTATGTTCAATGATGCGCGAAATATCGTTGAAGCCCACGCGTCCTTCCAGGAAGGCCGCCACCGCCACTTCGTTGGCAGCGTTGAGAATCGCCGGCGCCGTGCCACCCGCGGCGGCGGCCTCGTACGCCAAACGCAGACAGGGAAAGCGCTGCATATCCGGGCGCTCAAAATCGAGGCGCGCGATGTCGAAGAGATCCAGACTTTTTACCCCCGACTCGATACGTTCCGGCCAGGCCAGGGCGTGGGCGATGGGCGTACGCATGTCCGGATTCCCCAGCTGGGCCAATACCGATCCGTCAGTATATTCCACCAGCGAGTGAACCACACTCTGCGGATGTATTACGACCTGCACCTGATCCGGCGTGACACGGAACAAACGGCAGGCCTCGATCAGCTCCAGGCCCTTGTTCATGAGGGTGGCGGAATCCACGGATATTTTGCGTCCCATGACCCAGCGTGGATGGGCGCACGCCTGATCCGGTGTGACCTGGGCCAGGTCTTCCGGCGGCGTGACCAGAAACGGCCCGCCGGAACAGGTAAGAAAAATCTTGCGCACGCCGCGCGCTACCGCGCCCGTCTGGTAACCGGCGGGCATGCATTGAAAAATGGCATTGTGTTCACTGTCGATGGGCAGCAGCTGCGCGCCGGATGCGGCGGCCTCCTGCATCACGATGTGCCCCGACATGACCAGCGACTCCTTGTTGGCCAGCAACACCCGTTTGCCCGCGCGCACCGCTTCGAGGGTCGGCAGCAGACCGGCGGCACCGACGATGGCCGCCATGACGGTGTCGACCTCGGGCAATTTTGCTACCGTCATTAATCCGCCAGTACCGGACAGCACCTCGGTCGGCAGGCCGGCGGCGCTGATTTTTTTCTGCAACTGGGTCGCGGCGGCGACATCCAGCATGACCGCGATCTGCGGGCGAAAGCGCTGACACTGCTCGAATAACCGGTCCACCTGGGTGTTCGCCGTCAACGCCACTACCCGATAACGCTGCGGGTGCAGTGCCACCACCTCCAGCGTATTCACACCGATGGACCCGGTGGAACCGAGGATGGTGATGCCCTGCAACTGCGCTGACGCACCCGGGGCCTTGGAATCCGAGGACGCTGCGCGCCTCACGTTGCCAGCCCCGAATACAGCCAGCCGAGGACAAAAAACGGCGCCGCCGCGGTAAAGGCGTCGATGCGGTCCAACACCCCGCCGTGACCAGGCAGCAGATGGCCGCTGTCCTTCACCCCCGCGGCGCGCTTAAATCGGCTTTCTATCAGATCACCCACCACCGACACCACCGCTACCGCCGCCGCCAACATCACCCAGGTCCATAACTTATCCGCCGTAAACTGCCAGACCCATAGTCCGCTGAGCCAGGCCACCAGCACCACCGCTGCCAGACCACCGAGCACACCCTCCAGGCTTTTGCCGGGGCTGATGTGCGGGGCAATTTTTGTTTTGCCCCAGGGCCGGCCGACAAAATAGGCACCCGAGTCCGCCGTCCACACCAGCACCAGCATAAACAGTACCAGCTTCCAGCCCTCAGGTTGATGGGCATGCAGCCACAGCGGCGCGATCCACGCCGGTATCAGCACGAAGTAGCCACTGATCAGCCGACCCGGCCCGGATGCCAGCAGGCCGGCACGGGCATCGCGGTGATAGAGCATTTCGAACAAGGCCAGCAACCACCAGGCCGCGCTGACCAGCATCAGTGGCGCCACCGGCGCGTGGTAGAGCAAGACGCCTGCGACCGCCACGCCAGATATATATAGTATGCGGACCCACGCCCGGGACAGGCCGCACAGGCTGGTCCACTCCCAGGCGGCGGCCAGAATAAATGCACCCATCAGGGCGCCGAGCCAGGGCGTGGCCAGGGCGACCGTGGCCCACACCATGAGCGGGACCAAAATAGCGGCGGTCAGAATCCGCAGCTTAAGCATGCCGGCCACTTCCCGACGCCGGGGTTGCCTCGACCTGCTCGCCGGTATGGCCGAAACGACGCTGGCGCCCGGCGTAGGAGGCCAACGCCGCATCGAACTGGGCACGATCGAAATCCGGCCATAACACCGGCGTGAAATAGAGTTCGGTATACGCCAACTGCCACAACAGGAAATTACTGATGCGCTGTTCGCCGCCGGTACGGATGAACAGGTCCGGTTCCGGCACGCCCGCCATGCTGAGAAACGGTTCCAGGCTGGCGGGGGTGATGTCCGCGGGATCCAGCTCACCGGCGGCGGCGCGTTGCGCCAGGGCGCGGCAGGCCTGACTGATGTCCCAACGGCCGCCGTAGTTGGCGGCAATGGTCAGGGTCAACTTGGTATTGTCGCGCGTCAGCGCCGCACTCTTGCGGATGCGCTCGATGATTTTTTCGCCGAAGGCGGCAATGTCACCGATCACCTGGAAACGCACGTTATTGGCGTGCAGCTTTTTGACCTCGCGATCGAGGGCCAGCATGAACAACTCCATCAGCAGGCGCACTTCCGTTTCCGGACGCCGCCAGTTCTCGCTACTGAACGCGAACAGAGTGAGATAACCGATGCCCTGGTCGCCGCACGCCGCGACGACATCGCGCACCGTCTCCACGCCGCGGCGGTGGCCGGCGACGCGCGGCAGGCCGCGGGCCTTGGCCCAGCGCCCATTGCCATCCATGATCACTGCCACATGCCTGGGCACGGATGCAGCCGGGGGCATTTCGCAGGTGCTACCAGATGAGGTCTTAGATTCGGTCATCGATCCGCAAAGGCTAAGCCTAAGGTAAGGGGACTCCGTGAGGAGCTGGGTAACCGATGCGACTAAATCGCCAGCAGGTCTTTTTCCTTGGCACCCACCAGTTTGTCGACCTCGG
>JAYSOL010000266.1:0-2011 GCA_043723045.1 Gammaproteobacteria bacterium
CTTCAGGACGTTACGCACGTAATCGTCCGAGCCGATGCCGATGGAGGTCTGGCCCTCGACGGTCTGCACGAACTCGCCCAACACCTCGCTGACCTTGCCGCGCGATACGTTATTCAGCGTGGCCATGGCCTGACCGAGCTTCTGCACTTCTTTCGGACCCATGTGTTTCAGGACTTCCGATGCCTCCTGTTCGCCCAGGGCGAGCAGCAGGATGGCGGCGCGTTCCACACCGGATATTTTTCCGGGCGCCTCAACCATCGCTCGCTACCCAGGTCTTGACCACCTGCGCCACCCGCTTCGGATCCTGGGATGTCAGGCTGCGCGCCGCGTTCAGCTGCGAGTCGTAGTCCGTCGGCCCGCCCAGCGCCACCTGCGCGCCGCCGACCGCCGCCGGCATACCGTGCGCCTGCGGCCGATGCGGCGCCAGCGCCAGCATCTGCGCCTGTGACTGTGTCAGCGCCGCCACCGATGCGGCCTGTCGTCCCAGCAACCCGCGCACCACCGGCAGCAGCACACGGAACAGCAGGAACAACACCAGCAGCCCGGCGAGCAACTGCTTGCCCGCCTCCCACACCCACGCCTCTTTCCATAGCGGCGGCTCGGGCAGGGCCTCGATGGCGGGCGGCATACTGAACGGCACGTTGATAACGCTCAAGCGGTCGCCGCGCTTTTCGTCGAAACCGATGGCTTCTTTGATCAGGCCGGTGATCTTTTCCAGCTCCTCCGGTTTTAGCGGTGACCGCACGACTTCGTCGTCTTCGTTCGTCCCCTGCTTGTCGTCCACCAATACCGCCACCGAGATACGCTTGATGCCGCCACTCGCCTGGCGCGTGTGACTGATGACTTTATCCAGCTCATAGTTGCGCGTCGCGCGGTTGCTGCTGTTGCTCGGGACCGGCGCGGGTGCGGCGGCCGGCAGCGCTGCCGCGCCCGGCTTGGCGGCGGGCGGCGGCTTCGTCGCCGTGGTTTCAGGCACGATGGTGCCGCCCGGCGGCTGATTGGACAACGCCCCCGGTACGCCGCCCGCGCCGCCATTACCGCTGCTTTGTTCCTGCGCTGTCTGTTCGCTGCGCAGCGCCGGCTGCTCCGGGTTGAATTTCTCCTGCGTCTGCTCGCTCACCGTAAAATCGAGATCGGCCACCACTTGCGCACGCACACCGCCCATGCCGATGATGGGCGTAATCAGCTGCTCGATACGTTTTACATAGGACTCTTCCAGTTTGCGGGTGTAGTCGAACTGACCCGCGTTCAGCGCGCCTTCGCGCGACGACTCACTGGAGTTCAGCAGCCGGCCCTTCTGATCGACGATGGTCACGTGTGCGGTATCGAGGTTCGGTACGCTGGACGCCACCAGGTGCACGATGGCCGCGACCTGGCCGTCGTCCAGATTGCGCCCGGGATAAAGATTGAGCAGCACCGACGCGGTCGGCGGCTGACGATTGCGCACGAAGACCGATTGCTTGGGGATGGCCAGATGCACGCGCGCCTTTTCCACATTGGACAGGGCGCCGATGGAGCGCGCCAGTTCGTTCTCCAGGGCGTTCTGGTAGCGCGCCGTCTCGACGAACTGACTGGTGCCGAAACCCTGCTCCTGCTGCAGCATCTCGAAACCGTTTTCCGAACCCTTGGGCAGGCCCTGCGCCGCGAGCTTCATGCGCGCATCCGCCACCTTACCGGCGGGCACCATGATCAGGCCGCCGGCCTCGACACGGTAGGGGATGCTGGATTTTGTCAGGCCCTCGGTCACCATGGCGCTGTCCTTGTCCGACAGGCCGGCATACAGTTGCATGAAGCTTGGGGTGCGCGACCACATCACCACCACCACACCCAAGGCCACGGCCGCCGCGATGCCGATCAGCAAGCCGAGCTGCTGAACCACGGGATGGCGGTCCATACCCAACATCATGCTAGGGCCGGAAGAGGAGTTTGCGAGTTCATTTGCCATGATAGTTCTTCAAATATTTTTCGGTTGTGCATCCACCGCCGGGCAGGTCCAGGACCTGCCCGTGTC
>JAYSOL010000267.1:0-5798 GCA_043723045.1 Gammaproteobacteria bacterium
GTGATGCGTGGATTGCTACGGATTTGGGGTGGACTTAAGTTTGTGGTGTTGGAAAATTTGAGACTGCAGAGGGATTGAGGGGGGTTCGTGATTCGCGCCACAGTTTGGACGCGGGCTCAAGACGATTTCGTTATCGTGCGGGCATGACCGAAGCAATCAACGAACTTCCGCTTTGCGGTGGATCGTGGGTGCGATTTGGGTCAATCTTCAGGAAATCGTGGAATCACTCTTTGAATTATGCAGTATGCATACAGCATACATAACCATATTAAAGGAATTAAAGGACTAGAAATCAGACCCCTCATATGCTATATGCATATAGCATATGAACAGAGCAAAATCACAGCAGAAAACCGTGGCCATGAAGCGGGCCAGCAGCCGTCAGTGGGTGCTGAAGCCGCAGGATCTGGCGGTGGCATTGAAGTTGGTGGCGTTGAAAGGGCAATGGCTGCCCTATGCGGCGCTGGGGGAAGCCCTGAGGATGTCGCGCTTCGAGGCGCACGCCGCCGTGCAACGTTTGATGGCTGCGCGGCTGGTGGCAGAGGTGGATGGGCAACCCAGACCGGTGATGGCGGCGTTGCGGCAGTTTGTGGTGTATGGGGCGCCGTATGTTTATCCCGCGGTGCGGGGGGAGATGACCATCGGTTTTCCTACCGCCCATGGGGTAGCACCGCTTAAGGCCAAGATGGCCGCCACCAACGAACCGCTCCCGGTGTGGCCGCATCCGGAGGGCAAGGCCAGGGGGCAGGGAGTATTGCCCTTGTATGAGAATCTGCCCTTGGCCGCCAAGGAAGACAGCGCGCTGTATGAGCTACTCGCCTTGTTTGATGCGCTACGGGCCGGGCAGGCCAGGGAGCGGGAGATGGCTAAAAAATTATTGGAGGAGCGATTACAGTGAGTGGGTGGGTTCATGGATGATCCTAGTCTGGAGATATTGGTTCTGATCGCACACGCACTGGGTGATTTGTGTGAGTCTCTGGTGTTTGTGGGCGGTTGCGCGACGGGCCTGTTATTGACGGCACAACGCGCCCAGGCGATTCGGGCAACGCAAGATGTGGATGTGGTCGTGCGTGCCCTGTCCATGGCGGACTACCATGCCATGGAAAGGGCGATCGCCTCCCGTGGATTCAAACACGATGTCTCGCCAGAAGCGCCGATTTGCCGTTGGGTCTTCAATGGTGTAATGCTGGATTTGATGCCGTCTGCGCCCGGGATCCTCAGCTTTCACAATCGTTGGTATCCCCTGGTCGTACAATCCGCAACGCCAGTTAGACTACCGGATGGGCGGAAGATCCCGGTGATTTCGGCACCGCTATTTGTGGCGACAAAATTCGAGGCCTTTCATAACCGCGGAAAGGGCGCCTATCTGGCAAGCCATGATCTTGAAGACCTGATTACGGTAATCGATGGCCGTGAGGAATTGTTCGAGGAAATCCAAATTTCTGAGCAGGAACTTAGGCGTTATATCGCCATTGAACTCAGCAAGCTGCTCGATAAACGCGATTTTCAATTGGCGCTCCCCGGCCAACTTCCGGGCGACGCGGCCAGCCAGGCACGCCTTCCGCAGCTGTTGCGTCGCATGCGCATGATTGCTGAATTGAGTCACTAGGTGAGCCCAATAATGTCGACGCCACGACAAGGAGATCACGTGGAAGGTAGGGGTGGGTGGGGTTCATTGGGGGGTGGGGGCGTTGATGGACTCTGGCTACTACAGCGGGAGCGAGCTCCCGCACTCCAGAAGGCTGGGCAAGAAGCCTCCTATGATTGTCCAATAGTTGCAATTGTCCACCAATGGTGTACAAATATAAATTATGGACAATCGAAAACCTACCGGAAAACCGGCCCCGGCCCTGCGGGAGGCGAAGCTGCTCAAAGCGGCGGTTGAGGTGCTGGAGGGCTACGGAATTCCTGTGGAGATTAGGCCAGTGCCCGCCAAGCCCCGTACCGACCCAATACAGGCGGATGCCGAGCTGCGCCTTGTTCTGGGCGGCAAGCAGCAAACATTTTTGGTTGAAGTGAAACGTTGGCTTACACCGGCTACGTTGGGGCACATGGTGATGCGGCTACGCGATCTCGGCAAGAATGCACTGTTGGTAACGGACTACGTAACGCCGACCGTCGCCGAGAAGCTTAAGGATCTCGATATTGCCTTTGTGGATACGGCGGGCAATGCCTATCTGCGCCGTCCCCCCGTACTGATATGGGTGACCGGTCGTAAGCCCGCCGCGCAGCAAGCGCGGGTGCGTGCCGGGCGTGCGTTTCAGCCCACCGGCCTGAAGCTGATCTTTGCGCTGTTATGCCGGCCTGATCTGGTGAATGCCGGCTTTCGTGAGATAGCGGAATTTGCCGGCGTGGCGCATGGAACCGTCGGCTGGGTGCTGGGTGATCTTCGAGACATGGGTTATCTGGTGGAAACGGGAAACCAGCGCACACGTGTGCGACGGCTGCGCGATTTGCGGAAGCTCCTCACGCAGTGGGCGGAGGCCTACGCCAGGACCTTGTACCCGCAGTTGCTCGTGGGTCGTTATCAGGCCCCCGACCCGGACTGGTGGAAAAAGCTGGATGCAGCCAAGTACAAAGTACTACTGGGTGCCGAGCCTGCCGCCGCGCTGGCCACACGGCACCTGCGCCCCGGTGTGGTGACGATCTATGCAGAGGAAGTGCCAGCGCGCCTGATGGTGAACTATCGCTTGCGCAAGGCAGAAGACGGCAACATTGAGTTGCGGCGGCGTTTCTGGCCGTTTGATCATGATTGGGAGTATCCCGCTTTGACGCCACCGCTGTTGATCTACGCCGATCTGCTGGCAACAGGCGATGCACGCTGTATCGAGACCGCACAGGTGTTTTATGACCGCTATCTCGCTCGACTTATCAAAGAAGACTGAGCTGCGCTGGTTGAGCGGGCTGGTGCGGCGGGTCGCGGCCGCGGCCGGCGATTTGCCGTTTTTCATCACCGGCGCCACTGCGCGTGATCTGATCCTTTAGTACGGATATGAAATCGATGCGGCACGAAAAACCCAGGATGTCGATTTTGCTTTCATGGTGGAAACCTGGCCGGCAGGGGTATTTGCTGTTAGTCCAAATTCTAGAATCTAGAACACAGTATAGTGGGTGGAAACGTGCTCAAACCGCAGGATATCCTGGTGTTGCTGAAGCTGGTGGCCATGGGCCGGCAGCCGTGGTCGTATGCGGCGCTGGCGGTGAGTTTGGGCATGAGTCCTTCGCAGTTGCATTCCGCGGTGCAGCGCGTGCTGGTGGCGCGGCTGGCGGTGAAGAAGAATGAGGACATCGTCCCCAACATAAAAAATCTGGAGGAGTTTCTGATCCACGGCTTGAAGTATATTTTTGTCCCGGAGCTGGGTGAGCTGACGCGTGGCATGCCGACCGCCCATGCCGCGCCTCCGCTGGTGGATCGGTTTGTTTCCACCGGCGAGCCGCCGCCGGTTTGGCCCGATGCCAAGGGTGAGGTGCGGGGGCTGGCCTTTTCGCCCTTGTACAAACTGGCGCCCCAGGCGGCGCGTGCGGACAACGCGCTTTACGAGCTCCTGGTGCTGGTGGATGCAATCCGCGGTGGCAAGGCGCGGGAGCGGGAGTGGGCGATCAAGTTGTTGCAGAAGCGGCTGGAGCGGTATGCCTAGGCAACGCAACCCTAACCTTGCGATCCTGGAGTTGGCCGTGGAGCGTCTCGGCCCACTCGTCGATGAGTTGGTGTTCCTCGGCGGCTGTTTTGGATTTGCCTAGTTACTACCCATATGCGGTAGACAGGGGTGTGCGATTCAGGGAAATTAGAAACTACACAGCAAGAGGTAGACTCCCTGCAGTGTCAGCGTATGGCGGAGTCAGCGCGGTCGCTGTGCGTCCCCTGGGCCCTGCAGGGCTTTACCCATGTAGCAACTTTGAGCAGGCGGGGTTGCCTATACCCAAAAAGGGAACTATCATTCCCAAAATGGGAATGAAGAAACAAACAGGCCTCGCGGACACCTTATTTACCAAGACCCAACGCCGGGTATTGGGGCTGCTGTTCTGCAATCCGGACCGCAGTTATTACGCCAATGAGATTATGCGTTTCGCTGACGCGGGCATAGGAACAGTGCAACGGGAGCTGGCGCGGCTGACGGCGGCGCATCTCATTACCGTCACAAAGATCGGCAACCAGAAGCATTACCAGGCGAACCGGCAGGCGCCCATTTTCGAGGAACTGCGCAGTATCGCCCTGAAGACCTTTGGCGTGGCGGATTACCTGCGTGCGGTATTGGCGCCGGTGGCGAAGCGCATCCACGCGGCCTTCATTTATGGCTCGGTGGCCAAGGGAACGGACACGGCCAGTAGTGATATCGACGTGATGATTGTGAGTGATGACTTGTCGTTTCCCGATGCCATCCAGGCGTTGACCAAAGCCGAGGGCGCAGTAGGGCGCACCATCAATCCGTCTGTGTATGGGCGCGACGAGTGGCGCCGAAAGTTCTCGGAAGCGGGGGGATTTCTTCAACGGGTCATGGAGCAGCCAAGGATTTATCTGATCGGATCAGACGATGAACTCCCCAAACCTAAAAAACCTGGCAAAGATCGGTAAGCTAAAGAAAGAACAGGTCAGCCAGTCGGAGTTTGATGGTTTGGTTAAATCCGGCCGCCGCCGGCTGGCTGACGCGCGTACGCCAGCGCTTTCCATCGAGAGTCGCTTCGACCTGGCCTACAACGCCTCCCACGCGTTGGCCCTCGCTGCACTACGTTGGCATGGCTATCGATCAGAGAATCGTTATTTAGTATTCCAGTGCCTGCCAGAAACCTTGGGGCTGGCGCCGGAACAATGGCGGGTATTGGCACTCTGCCACGAGCGTCGCAATCTCGCGGAGTATCAAGGTCATCTGGATGTGGAGGAAAAGCTGGTATCGGATCTGATGCGTATTACGGAAATGCTTTCAGAAAAAGTGGCTGCGTTGGGAGAGATTGTGTGAATATTTCATCTGGAAAATCCAAAAGGCTATAGGCGCGCATCGGCAAGTAACCATCATGTCCATTACCCGGGATTTTCGTGCCACCGTCTGGACCCGCGCGCAAAAGGATTCCCGCTATCGTGCCGCCATGTTGACCGAAGCGATTAACCAGCTGCTGACCGGTGATCTTGGCGTCGGCAAGGCCATGTTGCGGGATTATGCGAATGCCACCATTACCTTCGACGGTCTGGCGAAAGAAACCGGCAAACCCAGCAAGAGCCTGCAACGTATGCTGGGAGCGCGGGGTAACCCCACGGCAGAGAGTCTGTTTGGGGTTATCAAGGTGTTGCAGGAGGTTGAGCATGTGCAGCTGCAGGTGAAGGCGGCGCGGGTGGCGTGACGTTAACCGGAGGTAAAATCATGGCCACTAGACCCTATAGCGAAACCCTCAACGAAGCGCTGCGCGATCCGCGCGACGCCGCGGCCTATCTGGAAGCCGCGTTACAGGAGGAGGACGCGGAAGGTTTTCTCCTGGCGCTCCGCACCGTGGCGGAAGTACACGGAATCGCCGAGGTCGCGCGCAAGGCCGGTGTCGGGCGAGAGAGTCTTTACAAGACCTTAAGCGAGGACGGCAGCCCGAAGCTGTCTACACTCACCGCGTTGTTGCATAGCCTCGGGCTGCGCCTGTCAGTGATTCCCGAGAACAAAAAACAGTCCGCGGCGTAAACGTTTCAGGATCAATGGCAAGATCAATAGGGCCAGACACGAATGGCACTTACTTAAGGGCACTACCCAATCAATTCACTGCTTATGTCACAAAAGCTCCACGCCCGTCATTCCCGCGTAAGCGGGAATCCAGCGGTT
>JAYSOL010000268.1:0-5261 GCA_043723045.1 Gammaproteobacteria bacterium
GAACATCATGACGGTGCGCCACCCGGACGAGGTGCGCGACCTGAATCGCAAACAGCGGACCAAAATGGCGCGCGGCAAGGAAGGCTTAATAGTGGAGGACGTCATGGTACAAGAGGGCGTTTACACCTTCGAAACCTGGGGCGAGGCCCAGGCCGTGGCGGAGCCGGTGGTCTACATGATCGACCGCTATGTGGTCGGCGGCTTCTACCGGGTGCACGGCAACCGTGGCAAGGATGAAAACCTGAATGCCCCGGGCATGCGCTTCGAGGCCCTGGCCTTCGAGGAATCCTGCACCGCGCCGGATCAGGCCAAGGCGCCGGACGCGCGCCCCAACCGTTTCTACGCCTATGGAGTCATCGCGCGCCTGGCCCTGGTGGCGGCGGCCCGTGAGATCAAAGAGGCGGCCAGCGATTAACGCCCCCATGCCCGCACCGAGACCCCCCATCACCGACACCCGCCAGCGCGACGATCTCTCTGCATGACCATTCGGCTCGGCGTCGTCATGGACCCCATCGGTTCCATCCAGGTCAAAAAAGACAGCACCTATGCCATGCTGCTGGAGGCCCAGAAGCGCGGCTGGGAAATCAGCTATATGGAGCAGGCGGACTTGTCCGTGCGGGATGGCCGGGCCGAGGCCTGCATGCGACGACTCAAACTGCTGGCGGGGCAGCAGCCCTGGTTTGAATTCACCGGCAGCAGCCAAGAGCCGTTGGATGGACTCAGCGCCATCCTCATGCGCAAAGACCCGCCCTTCGACCTGGAATACATCTACACCACCTACATCCTGGAACTGGCCGAGGCGCGGGGCACGCTGGTGGTGAATAAACCCCAGAGCCTGCGCGACGCCAATGAGAAAATGTTCACCCTCTGGTTTCCGCAGTGCGCGCCACCGACCCTGGTGACGCAGAATGCGTCACAATTGCGCGCTTTTTTGCAGGAACACCACGACATCATCCTGAAACCCCTGGACCAGATGGGCGGCGCCTCCATCTATCGGGTGCGCGACGCCGATCCGAATATCAGCGTGATCATCGAAACGCTGACCGATCGCGGCAAGACCCCGGCCATGGCGCAACGCTATATCCCGGAAATCAGCGCGGGCGACAAGCGTATCTTGCTGGTGGATGGCCAGCCGGTGCCCTATGCCCTGGCGCGCATACCACCGCCGGGGGAGACCCGCGGCAACCTGGCCGCCGGTGGCCATGGCGAGGGGCGCCCCTTAAGCGAGCGCGACCGCTGGATCTGCGCGGAGGTCGGCCCGGTGTTGCGTGCCAAGGGCATTCTGTTCGCGGGGCTGGATGTGATCGGCGACTATCTCACAGAAATCAATGTCACCAGCCCGACCTGCATCCGGGAACTGGATACGCTCTATCAGCTCAATATCAGCGCGCAACTGCTGGATGCCATCGCCGCGCGCGTGGCCTGAGCCTGAACGGCACACGTGCACCCTGCGTGCGTGACAACCGTTGGAAGACGATTCGAAGTCGACTATATATACTGCATCGTGCTTTATGTATTCGGTTAACCGGAACAGTCATCACCGAACTTTGCGGACAGGCAGGCAGTCAGAACGAACGTGCAGACCATTCCAGGCTTCTTTGACAGCGACCGCTTCGGGCTAGCGCTATTTGGCTCAGCCCTGGTGCACATGGTGATCATCCTCGGCGTATCGTTCATGGCGCCGAAGATCAGCCTGCGCGGGGCGGACACCCTCGAAATCACCCTGGTCCAGACACGCAGCGAAAAACCCCCCACCCATGCGCAATTCCTGGCGCAAGTGAACCAGGACGGGGGTGGCGACACCCAAACCCGACAGACCGCACGCAGCCCGCTGCCGGCGCTGGAAATGAGCGAAAAAAGCACCTATCTGCCCATCGCCCAGCCGGCCCCGCAGGCGCAGATCCAGACCCTGCGACAGCTGGTCGCCCTCCTGGCCGACGAAGAGGCGCGCCGCCGTAAGATACAAGCCAACCCACCCACACCCCAGCAGCGCGACCCGCTCACGGAACCCGAAACCCCGGGCTTGGCGGAGAAGGCCCAGCAGCAGGAACGTGCCCGGCTGACGGCGGAAATCGACCGCAATTGGCAGGAGCTGCAGAATGCGCCGCGCACGAAATACCTCACTGCCCGCACCCAGGAATACAAATACGCCGTGTATATGGATGCCTGGCGCACCAAGGTGGAACGCGTGGGCAACCTCAACTATCCGGAACAGGCCAAACGCCAGAACATCGGCGGCAGCCTGGTTCTGGATGTCACCCTGAAACCCGACGGTAGTATCGAAAACATCAGCGTCATCCGTCCGTCGCATCACAAAATCCTCGACGAGGCCGCGATCCGCATCGTGCGGCTGTCGGCACCCTTCGCGCCGTTCCCCCCCGACCTGCGCGCGGATTACGATCTCGTGCATATTACCCGCACCTGGAAATTCCAGGACGCCAGGGTATCCAGCGACCTGCCCTAGCCCGTCTGCGCGAGCCACCGGCATGGCTTGCATGCACCACCCGCCCTGCCAGATACTATGCGATATGAACGACGCCATCTGCCTCACCAATCACTTCCTCATCGCCATGCCGGGCCTGGGTGATCCGAACTTTGCGCGCACCGTGACGCTGATCTGCGAGCACTCCAGCCAAGGCGCCATGGGGCTGGTCATCAATCGCCCTACAGACCTCAGTCTGAACGACGTCCTGGAGCAAATGGAGATTGAAAAGACCGACGCAGCCCACCTGGGAATGCCCGTACACCTGGGCGGCCCGGTGCAGAACAATCGCGGCTTTGTGGTGCACGAACCCCTGGGGCATTGGGAATCCACGCTACCCATCACCGACACCCTGGGTGTGTCCACCTCGCGCGACATCCTGGTGGCCCTGGTGCAGAATCGCGGGCCGGACCGGTGTTTTCTCGCCCTGGGTTATGCCGGCTGGTCCGCTGGCCAGCTGGAACGGGAGATCGCCGAAAACGCCTGGCTCAGCGGCCCGGCGGACAACAGCATTTTGTTCGATACGCCGGCGGCGGCGCGCTGGAGCGCCGCCGCCCACCTGCTGGGCGTGGACCTCAGCACGATCTCCGGCGACACAGGTCACGCTTGACCAGCGCCACCTACCTCGGATTCGATTACGGCAAGAAACATATAGGGGTGGCAGTAGGCCACAGCGAATCGCGCATGGCCCATGCCCTGGATACCGTGAGCGCGCACCATGAACGCCCCGACTGGGACCACATCACCCGCCTGATCGGGGAATGGCGACCCACCGCCCTGGTGGTGGGTCTGCCGCTCAACATGGACGACAGCGAAAATGACATGACCCGGGCGGCAAAGAAGTTTGGTAATCGCCTGCAGGGCCGTTACAATCTGCCGGTACATATGGTGGATGAACGCCTGACGTCGGTGATGGCAAAAAACACCCTGCTGGAGGCTGGCGTCCGCTACCAACGCCGAGCGCCCAACATCGACAAACTGGCGGCACAGGCGATACTCCAGGCCTTTCTGGACGAGCGGGACACACGGCATGCACCAGACCATTGATGTCAACGCAACCCTAAGCTACATGGCGGATGAGTTGCGTCCACGCTTGGCGCACAACCCGATCATGATCGGCGTACACACCGGTGGCGCCTGGATCGCTGAACGCCTGCATCAAACCTTGGACCTTCCCGAACCGCTTGGCACCCTCGATATTTCATTCTATCGCGACGACTTCACCCGCGTCGGCGTCAACCCCCAGGTCAAGACCTCCCATCTGCCGACCAACATCGAGGACCGGCACGTGATACTCGTGGACGACGTGCTGCACACCGGCCGCACCATCCGCGCGGCGTTGAATGAAATCTTCGACTATGGCCGGCCGGCCTCCGTGACCCTCGCCGTGCTCATCTGCCGCGATGGGCGCGAGCTGCCGATCGAGGCCCGGATCATCGGTCATACGCTGAAGCTCAAAGCGCATCAACACATCAAACTCACCGGTCCGGAACCGCTGCAACTGAACGTCCAGGAGACCACCGGTTGATCCAGCAGGACGTGCAATTCGATGCCCAAGGGCGACTGCGCCACCTCCTGACCATAGAAGGCATTCCCCGTCCAACCCTGTTGGAGATACTCAACACCGCCGAGTCGTTTATGTCGGTGGGCGAGCGCGAGATCAAGAAACTGCCCCTGCTGCGCGGCAAGACGGTGGTCAATTTATTTTTCGAGTCCAGTACGCGTACCCGCACGACGTTCGAGATCGCCGCCAAACGTCTGTCCGCGGACGTGATCAACATCAACACCAGCGTCTCCAGCACCTCCAAGGGTGAGACCCTGCTGGACACGGTGCGCAACCTGGAGGCCATGCACACCGACCTGTTCGTGGTGCGCCACAACGAGTCGGGCGCGGCCCACTTGATCGCCCAGCACGTGCCGCCGCACGTGCACATCATCAACGCCGGTGACGGTGGCCACGCCCATCCGACCCAGGCGCTGCTCGACATGTTCACCATCCGCCGCTACAAGGGTGAGTTCGAGAAACTGCGCGTGGCCATCGTGGGCGACATCCTGCATTCGCGCGTGGCGCGCTCGCAGATCCATGCGCTCACCACCCTGGGCGTGCCGGAGGTGCGGGTGATCGCCCCCAACACCCTGCTGCCGACGGCGGTGGAACGACTCGGGGTGAAGGCCTATTCCAACATGCACGCCGGCCTCGAAGGCGTGGACGTGATCATCATGTTGCGGCTGCAGCGCGAACGCATGCGCGGTGCGCTGATACCGAGCGAACAGGAGTATTTCAACCTCTACGGCCTGACCGAAGACAAACTGTCCTACGCCCAACCGGACGCCATCGTCATGCACCCCGGCCCCATGAACCGCGGCCTGGAGATCGACTCCACCGTGGCGGACGGGCCGCGTTCGGTGATCCTGCCCCAGGTTACCAACGGCATCGCCGTGCGCATGGCGATCATGGCCATCATCATGGGCGGACAGCCGGCGGCCGAAGCGAGGCGCGCAGAATGAGCCTGGTCATCCGCGGCGGACGCATCATCGACCCGGCGAACGACATAGACGCCGTGCAAGATCTTTACATCGACGCCAGTGGTTTCATCGTCGGCGTCGGTGCGGCGCCGCCCGGTTTCGACGCCCACAGCACCCTGGATGCCCAGGGCAAGATCGTGTGTCCGGGTCTGGTGGACCTGCGCGCACGCCTGCGCGAGCCGGGGCTGGAATACAAAGCCACCCTGGAGAGCGAGACGCGCGCCGCCGTCGCCGCCGGCATCACCACCCTGTG
>JAYSOL010000269.1:0-2737 GCA_043723045.1 Gammaproteobacteria bacterium
ACGGTAGACCGCTTGTCGCTACGCTTCGGGAGGGGCGCGGAAGCGACGCAAGTTTTGCACGAGGTCAGTTTTTCGGTGGCCCCGGGTGAGAAATACGCGCTGGTCGGTGAGTCTGGTTCAGGCAAGACTGTAACCGCACTTTCTATTCTCAAGCTGCACGACCCGACCCAGGTTAGTTACCCGAGTGGCAGGATTGAGTTTGCAGGACGCGAACTGCTGAGTTTGGATGAAGCGCAGATTCGGAAGTTGCGTGGCCGTGAGATTGCCATGATCTTTCAAGAGCCGATGACCTCGCTGAATCCGGTCTACCCGATCGGTGCGCAGCTCATGGAGCCACTGCTCGTGCACCAGGGCCTGGATCGCGTCAGCGCCCGCAAGCGCATGATCGAACTTCTGGACCGCACCGGTATTGTCGACCCGCACAAGCGCTTTGATGCCTTCCCGCACATGCTTTCCGGTGGTCAACGTCAACGCGTCATGATCGCCATGGCGCTGGCTTGCTCGCCGAAGTTGTTAATTGCCGATGAGCCGACCACGGCGTTAGATGTCACCATCCAGGCACAGATTCTTGAGTTGCTGGAAGACTTGCAGAAAGAATTCAGCATGGCAGTGCTGCTCATCACCCACAACCTCAACTTGGTACGGCGTTTCGCTGATCGCGTCGGTGTCATGCAGGGCGGGCGTATTGTCGAGCAGGGCGCACTGGAGACGATCTTCTCCGACCCCAAAGAGGTCTACACGCGTGCACTCCTGGGCAGCAGGCCGGAGCGGCGCGTCGACCCTGCGGAGACGGCGCGACTTAAGGCAGCGCCGCTTTTGGTGGAGCTCGCGCAGATCCGCTGCACCTTCCCGCTACGCGCTGGATTCTGGCGCCGCCAGGTGGGCGAGGTGAAAGCCGTGGACAACGCCAGCCTAACCCTGCACAGCGGCGAGACGCTCGGTATCGTGGGTGAATCCGGCTCCGGTAAGTCCACGCTCGGCTTTTGCCTGCTGCGCTTACAAGAGTGTCAGGGCGAGATCACGTTCAACGGAGCGCGCCTGGACGGCTTGTCGCAGCGTGACCTGCGCCCGCGGAGGCGCGATATGCAGATTGTTTTCCAGGACCCCTATTCGTCTTTGTCTCCGCGCCTGACGGTAGAGCAGATCGTAGGCGAGGGCCTGCGCATCCATTTCCCGCAGCTCGACCGGGTAGCACGCCGTACACGTCTGCTGCAGGTGCTGGAAGAGGTTGGTTTAAGTGCCGACATGCTGGGGCGCTATCCACACGAATTCTCCGGCGGCCAACGCCAGCGTATCGCTATCGCGCGGGTGGTGGTCCTGGAACCGAAACTGCTTCTGCTGGACGAGCCGACCAGCGCACTCGACGTCTCAGTGCAAAAACAGGTGCTGGATCTTCTCAGCGAGCTGCAGCGCCGGCATGGCATGAGCTACATCTTTATCAGCCACGATCTGGCGGTGATCCGCGCCATGGCGCACCGCATTGTGGTGATGCGTCAGGGACGGATTGTGGAGGAAGGGGAAACCGAGGCGTTGTTCAATGCACCGCGCGAGGCCTACACGCAGCAGTTGCTGCGTGCGTCGCTGCTTAGGAAGGACTGAGGAAACTGCAATCAGCCAGGATGCAGGGCCCCGCCGGTTGCGGAGGTGCTGCCACCGCGGGTAGTCCAGATGGCCAGCCGCTGACCGAGGCGCAAGGCGTCGTTGCTATCCAAGAGGTTCCATTCGCGTAACTGGTGGACGTACACCTTGTATTTTCTGGCGATGCTCCAGAGAGTTTCACCGGAACGCACGCGGTGTACCACCTTGAGCCGTCCGCTCTTGTCGCGCGGTACGCTGGCGGTGGAGGTCTTGAGGTAACTGGGCGTGGCCGCGAAAATTTTGTTGGCCGACACCGGGATGATCAAGTTCTGTCCGCGGGTGAGATGATTGGTTTTCATCTCGTTCACAGCGCGAATCGCCTCGACCGTAACATTATAACGGCCGGCGACGCGGCTGATGGTGTCGCCACGCTCCACTTCATGACGGGTCCACTGCATGCGCTCTGTGCTCGCCAGTTTGGTGAGCCCCGCGATCAGCGCGTCCTTTTTAGCAGCGGGCACCAGCAATTCGTGCGGTCCGTTCGGGTCGGTGACCCAACGCTGGTAGCCGGGGTTGATCATGAACAGCTCATCCACCGGCATATCGGTGAGGCGCGCGACTACACCGAGATCGATTTGGCCGTCGGTTTCAACGCGTGCAAAGAATTCGGTGTCAGGAATGGCCGCGAGTTGTAAGCCGTACTTGGCCGGATCGGCAATGATATTCACCATGGCCATGAGCTTCGGCACGTAATGCTGAGTCTCCCGCGGCAGTTTCTTAAGTGAGATATAGTCGGTCGGCAGGCCCTTGCGCCGGTTTTCTGTCAGCAGACGATCAACCTTGCCTTCACCGCAGTTGTAGGCGGCCAGCGCCAACTGCCAGTCACCTCCAAATTGATCGCGCAGTTTTTCGAGATAATCGAGCGCCGCCTGAGTGGAGGCCAACACGTCGCGCCGGCCGTCATACCACCAATTCATACGCAGTCCATAGATGCGGCCTGTGGATGGTATGAATTGCCACAATCCTGCGGCGCGTGCACGCGAGTAGGCTTGTGGTTTGTAAGCGCTCTCAATAGCCGGCAGCAGCGCTATTTCCATGGGGATGCCCCGTTTCTCCACCTCTTCAACGATGTAGTAAAGATACATCCGTGCCCGGTGCA
>JAYSOL010000270.1:0-2453 GCA_043723045.1 Gammaproteobacteria bacterium
CGGCGGGTTTCAGGTGTTCAGTCTGGGCAAGCTGCGCAAGATCAGCGAAAAGGGCGTGCAGTTCCAGTCGCCGGTGGACGGCGCGCGCATCTTTCTCGGGCCGGAAGAGGCCATGGCGGTGCAGCACGACCTGGGCTCGGATATTCTTATGATATTCGACGAATGCACGCCGTACCCCGCCACGGAACCACAGGCGCGGGAGTCCATGGAGCTGTCCCTGCGCTGGGCCGAGCGCAGCAAGGCGGCCCATGCCGGACACCCCGGCGCGCTCTTCGGCATCGTCCAGGGCGGCATGTACGAACACCTGCGGGCGATCTCCCTCACCGGGTTGACCCAGATCGGCTTTGACGGCTACGCCATCGGCGGGCTGTCCGTGGGGGAGCCGAAGCCGGATATGCTGCGGGTTTTGGGCCATCTGGCGCCGCAACTGCCGGCGGATCGGCCGCGTTATCTGATGGGGGTGGGCACCCCGGAGGACCTGGTGGAGGCGGTGCGCCGGGGCATGGACATGTTCGATTGTGTGATGCCGACGCGCAACGCGCGCAACGGCTGGCTATTCACCCACGACGGTGCGGTCAAGATCCGCAACAGCCGCTATGCCCGGGATACCGGGCCGGTGGACGCGCGTTGTGACTGTTATACCTGCAAAAACTACAGCCGCGCCTATCTGCGGCATCTGCATACCTGCAACGAAATCCTGGGGGCGCGCCTGAATACCGTGCATAACCTGCATTATTATCAAAGCCTGATGTGCGGGCTGCGCCAGGCCATCGCGGAAAAAGGGCTGGATGATTTCGTCAATAAGTTTTATTGTATGCGCGGCCAGGAGTCCCCGGCGCTGGAATAAAACCCCGGCAGCTCCCGGACGCAACGTGAAATGTCCAAATAATTGAAGGAATTGTGATGAACCTGTTAATTTCCGATGCCTGGGCCGAAGGCCCGGCCGCCGCCGCGGGCGCTGCCCCGGGTGGCTCGATGGTGCAGTTTGCTTTCCTGGGTGGCATCTTTCTGCTGTTTTACTTTCTCATCATCCGCCCGCAATCCAAGCGCGCCAAAGAACACAAGGCCCTGGTCGATGCCTTGTCCAAGGGTGACGAGGTCGTCACCAATGGCGGCATTATCGGTCGTGTCAGTCAGGTGGGCGACACCTTTATAAGCGTCGAGATCGCCGACGGTGTGGAGGTCAAATTACAACGCCAGGCGGTCGCCTCCGTTCTGCCCAAGGGAACGATCAAATCTGCGTAGTGCATACCATTATATGGAATGTCACGCATAACCTTCCCGGCCTGCGTGATCCCATCCCGGCTCCCCGACAGTAAAGATCAATAATGAATAAATATCCTCTGTGGCGCTACCTTCTGATCCTGGCGGTCATCCTGCCGGGGCTGATCTACGCATTGCCCAACCTGTACGGCGATGATCCGGCGATCCAGATCTCCGCCACCCGTACCACCAAGGTGAATGCGGAAACCCTGACCCGGGTGGAGCAGGTGCTGAAGCAGGCGAACCTCGCGCATACCCCGGGGGAACTGGATGAGAAGGGTCTCAAGGTCCGTTTCGCCGAAACCGAGACTCAGCTCAAGGCGCGCGATCTGGTCCAGACGGCGCTGGGCGAGAACTACACCGTGGCGCTGAATCTGCTCCCGGCCACGCCGCGCTGGCTGAGGGCGCTTAACGCCTATCCCATGTACCTGGGCCTGGATCTGCGCGGCGGTGTGCATTTCCTGATGCAGGTGGACATGGTCGGCGCCATCAAAAAGGCCGAAGAGCGTTATGTCGACGATGTGCGCACGCTGTTGCGCGAGAACAAGGTGCGTTACCTGACGGTAAACCGGTCCGACGCCGGCGGGCTCGATATCCGCTTCCGTGATGCCGCAGAACGCGACAAGGCGCACGCCATCCTCAGTAAGGATCTGGCTGAGCTGACCCAGACGGATCAGGAGCGCAGCGGTGAATTTCTGATCAGCGCGCGTTTAAGCGAGGCCGCGTTGAAGGAAAAGCGCAAGTTCGCCCTGGATCAGAACATGCTGGCGCTGCGCAACCGGGTGGACGAGCTCGCTGTGTCCGAACCCATCATCCAGCAGCAGGGTGAGGACCGCATCGTGGTGCAATTGCCCGGCGTGCAGGACACGGCCGAGGCCAAACGCATCCTTGGGCGCACCGCCACCCTGGAAATCATGATGGTGGACGATGAACATACCGATCCGCGCAGCCTGCTGCCGACGGTGACCACGCCGCCGGCCGGCACCCGGCTGTATAAGCTGCGCGACGGCAACCCCATCCTGCTGAAGAAACAGCTGATCTATTCCGGTGACAATATCATTGACGCCGCGGCGAATTTCGACAGCCAGTCGAGCGGGCCGGTGGTCAGTATCGCGCTGGATGCGCGCGCCGCCGCCATCAACCAGCGTGTGAGCGGCGAGAATGTCGGCAAGCACATGGCGGTCGTGTAT
>JAYSOL010000271.1:0-3678 GCA_043723045.1 Gammaproteobacteria bacterium
TATTTGAATCTGCCGATTTCCGTGCATCCCCGGGTGGCGGCGAAAGAAGCCGCCGCGGTGCGCGATGCCTTCCTCGGCATGGCCGCCGACCCCGAGGGACTGAAGGTGCTGGAGACCAGCGCAGCGGTGATCAAGCATCCGCCCCCCTATGGTTTTGTGGCGGTGGATGCCAAGCACTATCAGAACTACCGCGACTATTACAAAACCACCCTGGTCAGGGATTGCGATGGCTGTCCCAGGGCAGGGGAGTGACACGCATGAGAACCCTGTTGATGGCCCGTCTGTGGGAACGCCTTTCCTTCATTGCCCGACTGGGCGTCAGCACCGGACTCGCGCTGGTGGTGGCTGGTGCCGTCATGCTGTACAGCTCCCTCAAGACCGACACCCTCTGGCATCAGGAGAGACTCGCGGCGCAGGCGAAATATGAATTGGAGTCCCTGGCCCCGGCGCTCGCCGAGCAGGCGGTGACCGGCGATTTTTCCACCATGGAGCAGATACTGAAGGGCACGGTCCAGCGCGACAACATCGCGGGCCTGCGCTACGTGAGTCGTCAGGGCGCGGTGTTGCAGGCGGTCTCGCCCCCGGTCGTGGCGCACGCCCCGGCCTGGTTCGTGCGCGCATCCGGCCTGCACGCAGAGCAGTCCGGCGCCGATCTCAGCGTGGGTGGGGCGCTCTACGGCACGCTCAATATCCAGATGACGCCCATGCCGGCCATCGATCGGACCTGGGAGAGTTTCCGTAATCACTTTATGATTCTGGCGCTGGCGGTGGGGCTGGACTTTCTCGGCATCCTGCTCATCATCAAGGCGGGTCTCCGGTCTCTCGGTGCCCTGAACCAGGGGGCGGAAAGATTCGGCGCCGGTGAACTGGCGACACGCATTCCGGTCAAGGGCAGCCCGGAGGTGCGCGACGCCATCACCACCTTTAACGGCATGGCGGACAATATCCAGTCCCTGTTGGCCCAGGTCCACCGCGAAAAAGAACTGGCCCAGGTGACCCTGCGATCCATCGGCGACGCGGTCATCACCACGGACGAGCAGGAGCGGGTCGCCTACCTCAATCCGGTGGCCGAGAACCTCACCGGCTGGACCACCGCGCAGGCCCTTGGTCGGCCGCTGTCCGAGGTGTTCAACATCGTCAACGAGTTTACCCGCGAGCCGGTCGAGAGCCCAGTGGACAAGGTGCTGCGGGAGGGGTGCATCGTCGGTATGACCAATCATACTGTGCTGATCGCACGCTCCGGGCGGGAATACGCCATCGAGGACTCCGCCGCTCCGATCCGTGAACGCGATGGGCAAATACTCGGTGTGGTACTGGTGTTTCACGACGTCAGCGAAAAACGCAAACTGACGCACCAGCTTTCCTACCAGGCGCGGCATGACGCCCTCACCGGCCTGATCAACCGCAGCGAATTCGAACGCCGGCTGGAAGAGCTGATCGACAGCGCCGCCAGCCTGCAGCAGCACCATGCATTGCTTTACCTCGATCTCGACCAGTTCAAGGTGGTCAACGACAGCTGTGGCCACAGCGCCGGCGACGAACTGCTGCGCCAGCTGACCGCACAGATCCAGGGCACGGTCACTGAGTCCACTACCTTCGCGCGCCTCGGTGGCGACGAGTTCGGCGTGCTGCTGGAAAACTGCTCGTTGGATCAGGCGCTGCGCGCGGCCACGCTGTTGCTCGACGCGGCGCGCACCTTTCGCTTCGTCTGGCTCGACAAGACCTTCACTATCGGCGTCAGCATCGGTCTGGTGATCATCACCGAAACCAGTGGCAACTCAGCCAGTGTGCTGGCCGCCGCCGACACCGCCTGCTACGCGGCCAAGGACAAGGGGCGCAACCGGGTGCAGGTGTATTCGCCGGATGACAGGGAGATGGCGGAACGCCGCGGTGAAATGCGCTGGGTGGCGCGTATCACCCAGGCGTTCGAGGAGCAGCGCTTCCTTTTGTACTATCAGCCCATCGTCGCCCTGCGACCAGCGACACAAGAGCAGGAACAGCATTTCGAAGTCCTGCTGCGCATGTTGGACGAGGATAACAACCTGGTGCTGCCCGGCGCCTTCATCCCCGCCGCGGAACGTTACAATATGATGGTGGACATCGATCGCTGGGTGGTGCGCGGTGCGCTCGACTGGCTGAAGGCCAACGCCGGCCGGCCGGTGACCTGCGCCATCAACCTTTCCGGTCGCTCGGTGAACGACGACCGTTTCCTCGACTTCCTCATGGAGCAGATCAAGGGCGCAGACGTCCCGCCGCACAAAATCTGTTTCGAGATCACCGAGACCGCGGCGATCTCCAACCTCGCCAAGGCCAGCGGCTTCATCAAGGCGATCAAATCCCTCGGCTGCCGCTTCTCCCTCGACGACTTCGGCAGCGGCATGTCCTCGTTCGCCTACCTCAAGAATCTGCCGGTGGATTATCTCAAGATCGACGGTGGATTCGTACAGAACATGCTCAACGACCCGATCGATTGCGCCATGGCCGAGTCCATCAACAACATCGGCCATGTGCTGGGAATCCGCACCATCGCCGAGTTCGTCGAAAACACGGCGATCCTGGAGAAGCTGCGTGCCATTGGCGTGGACTATGTCCAGGGTTATGGCATCGCCAGGCCCGGGCCGTTGGAAGATATGGCGTTCGAGTCGCCGGAAGCGTCAAGACGTCAGGATGTTATCTAGTCCTCTGTCAAAGATGAGGCTTCTCGATCTGGGCGTGGCGCGCCTACCCGGCATTCAAAATGGAGTGAACGAAGACATAGCCGGCACACCCAGCACAGGGAGCCGGAGCTGTTCGATATAATGTTTTGTCGTCTCGGGCGGGCTTGGTGGGTCTGAGGCTCAGCATGTGACTCACGCCGCTTTCTTCGTCACCAGCGGTTTCACTTTCGGTGGCGCCTTCTTGCGTACCGTCCAAAGGTCGTACTGCGCTTGCAGGTTTACCCACAGCTCGGGTTCGGTGGCCAAGGCCTTTGCTAATCGCATTGCCATATCGGGCGTCACGGGTGCACGGGCGTTGACAATGGCCGAAACGTGCTTGCGTGTCACGCCGAGTGCCGTGGCCGCAAGTGTGATGGTGATGCCGAGCGGTTCCAGGTACAGATCGCGCAGAATCTCTCCTGGGTGCGCCGGGCTATGCATCCTCATGGTCTTCTCGGTGATAGTCGCCATAGTCCACCTCGTAGGCGTAGCCCTCTATCTATTAACGCCGGAATCCACCGGCGTCTTGCCCCTGGCCACTTGGGCTAAAATGCCGCTCCATTCTTCTTGGCGGGAACCACCCGGCCGTTACATGTTAGCGGCACGCTGGCACTGCTTCGTTACGATTTGTTCGATGCGTTGCAGCGCCGGGTAGGCGCCGGAGCGTGCTTCAAAGGCCGCTTTTTCAGCTGCCAGATTCTCCACTAACAGAGCCGCGGTCTCTTCCACCAGATTACCCAGGAATCGCGGTTTTACATCGCACTGCCGGGCAAGCCCATCCCAATGCGCTTTTGTAATGACTCCGGGGTTTCGTTCACCGCCGACATCGAAGGCGAGATGGTAATCAATACGTTCAATCGCGCGCGTACAGACCAGGTCATAAAAGGGGGCCAGGCGGGTCTCCCCATTGGGCAGATGCAGCAGGGAAAGATTTTTGGCATGGCCATCCGAGTTTCCCGCCAGCACATTGAATATCTGCCAG
>JAYSOL010000272.1:0-3645 GCA_043723045.1 Gammaproteobacteria bacterium
TGCACATAGTCCCGCATGAGCTTGGGCTGCCCTTGTAGCGTGGGATCCTCAATATTGCGCAATGCCGTGCCTGGTCCATCGAAGCCCACGCCGATCTCCCAATTCCACCTGTCGCGCTGCTTGTAAAAATTACCAATGATCGTTCCGAAAATATCCGAATACGATTCATTCAGGGCCCCCGCCTGGGTTTGATACTCCAGGCGTGAAGTGTGGTCGGTAATGCCGTGGAACATCTCGTGCGCCACCACATCCAGCATGGACGCAACCGAATAGAATGAGCCATCGGGAAACTGTATCTGGCCGTAGACCATCTGATCGCCGTTCCAATACGCATTTTTCCACTGTTTCGCTGGCACCAAGCCTTCTGCCCGATCCCAACAGTTGACAGTGGAGATCATCCGTCCACCTTGGTTGTCAATATTGTTGCGCTTGACGACGTTGCGCAGGAATCGGGCAACAGTACCCGCATTGGCATGAGCGCCGATCGCCTCCAATGGCCACGGTACAGGCGGCTTTATGTACAAGGCGCCAGGGAGCAGGCCCCACTGCGTAGACGGGTTTTTGTAGTCAAACGTGTAGGTGGTAATGTTCAAGGAACTGTCGTGCAACTGCCTCTTGCCATTTCCCAGCGTCTCGACCGTGATCTTTCTGTTTTTGTTCAAGGCATCCTTGACCACCTCTTGAACAGCAGCCATGGTATTAAGCCGAGGGAGTTCCGCCAACAACTTGCCCAAGTGCGCATCAACGACATAGTCCATTAACGACGACTCGAGGTGTCCGGCCTCAGACATCTTTCTGTCGCGCTTAGGCACGTCTTCGATAATGTAGGCAAGACACCACTTCCCGGTATTCTGATTGAAGTAATAATGGATTCGCGGCGTCTGATTCAGCGATTTCATCGCTTGACCGGAAGCTTTCGCAGCCACCTTCAGGGCTTCAGCCGGTGAAACAGAAGCCACATGATTCACGCCGCTCGGGACGCCGAGCGACGAATTGATTGCAAGGCATTCGTTGTTCTTGTCGAGTTCGACGGAGACTAGCGACCCATATACCGGAATCTTGTTGAAGTGTTGCCTGAATTTGACCAGTATCGTCCCGGTCAGCGGCATGGCCTCACTGCCGAGACTTCTGAACTCACTGGGAGCCGTCTCGATCTTGGGGCGTACAAATTTTTTGACCGCATCACTTTCCAGCGCGTGATCCAGATGGCTGAGAGCGGCTGACTCCGGATCCATTTTCTTCAAGCTAAAGGCCGCACCGGCAGCGATACCCCTGAACGCAGGGCGATTTTTCACCAAGGAAGCGAAGGCGCTCTTACCCGCCACCTCCGAGGCATCAATGAGAAACCCGGCCAAGCCAGCTGCCGGTATGCGGCCAGACTTGGCGCTTGCTCTGCTGGCTGTTTTGCGGGACTGGCTGCCTTTCGACTTTGCTTTAGTCTTTTTCTTGAATTTCATGGTACTGCTCCTTACTTGTTTACTTGCTGTGAACGTCAGCAGCGTTACATAACAGACAACGCGGAAAAATGAAATTGTGGTCTGTCCCCAATGTCCCCACCGGAACGGAATCGGGTGCTCATCAGGGTCTCAGCTTTAGCATGTTCGGCGCGAGTCTCATGGTTGCGTTACCCGGCGGTATGATCGGTACAAGAAGCAAACGCGGCGCGCCCCGCAACCCTCAGCGCGAAGGATTCGAAGCAGGTTGCATCGGCGCGGCGCAGGGCACCGGGATCGTGCCGCGCCATGTGGAACCATATGTGGAAAGGTTCATGCAAGATCGTGGCGGAACGTTGGTCCGGGTTATCCCAAAATGCTTGACAAAGCACCATCAGGCGGTTGCCGGGGCAAGTAAAAGCGAAACTGTCACCGCACTCTCCCGCCTCACAACCCACCAGCCCCACCGTGCCGCCCCGGCACATATAACGCAGGTAGCCGCTTTCCAGGGTTTCGCGCACGCGCCGGAAGCGAACGATCTGTTGCTCCACCAAGCGGAATTGCTCGGGGATCAGGGCGACGCCCAGTTCCTCCTGCATGATGGTGTGAAATTCCTCATCCAAGGCGGCCCGATCGCCGCCGCGCGCGATGCCGAGTTGTTCCTGTAGCCGCTGCTCCGCATTGCGTGCCAAAACTATGGCGTCGGCGTCCGCGTCGCTGAGGGCCGCCACGACTTCATCCCCGGTGAGATCTGGGTTGGTGAGTCCGCTTTGTCGGCAAGTCACATTCTCCGGACGTACGCGGCGTGCAAGTATGGGCGAGCTCGACGAGAGTGCGGGTGCACCCCTCGTTTCTGCCGGCTCGGTTGCGAGCGCCGCTTGAGCTGCTTGGTCTGCTTCTACTTCCAGCGCGTCACTAGCGGAGGCGATTCTGGAGGGCGCGCCTTGAACACTGCCGGACTGCTGCACGACGTGAGCAAGCTCATGTCCTAGCAAGCTGTTTCCGGCCTGCGTACCGGGCGCATAGTGCGCACGGTCGAACACCACATCTCGCCCCACCGTGTAGGCCAGCGCATTCACCGCCCGTGCCGATTGCGCCGCGCGTTCGTCGCTGTGCACGCGCACCCGGCTGAAATCATGACCGAAGCGCGACTCCATGAAATCGCGCGTTTTTGCATCCAGCGCCTGCCCCGGCGCGCGCAGCACGTCGTGGACGATGGGCGGAATCACGCCGGGCTCGCGCTCGTCGTCGCGGGCGCGCCGTTGCAGCGTCATGCGCTTCTGACGGCAGGCTTCGCACATCTCGCCCGCCGGCGTACGGTTGCCGCAGGCGCATTTGCGCTGCAACAAGCCGCGCGCGCTCGGCACATATGGCTGCGGTTTAACTTGCAGCGCGGCGACGGCGCTACTCACGGCCGGTCCCCCCACATATATATATAGGGTATATAGGGGACAGACCACGTTTTTTATCGCCTTGACCAACATTAATCCCATCTGAACCAGACTGCTGAACCACATGCGTCAATTCATGGGCAATCAACCGCCGTCCCTCGTTGGTCTCAGGTGTAAACCGACCCACACCGAACACAATGTTGTGTCCCACTGTGTAGGCATTTGCGTTGACTTCCCGCGCCGATTGCTCGGCGGCTCCCCCAGAATGCACCCGCACTCCGGAAAAGTCGTGGCCAAAACGCTGTTCCATATCCTGCCGCAATGCTGGCTCCATCGGCCTGCCCGAGCTAGCAAGAACGCGATCTACGCTGGCGGGTGCGGTATCCGTACTCCCCATCGCTTGCAGCGTAAATCGCTGAATGTGCAGTGGTGCACCGCTGGCCGTGGGACGTGCCGGTGCCGCCAACACCTGATCAGCAACCCGATCGGCTTCTTGTTCCAGTGGATCATTACTAGCGCCGATGCTGAGCTTCTTTTGCAATACGGGTTCGTCTTCTTTTTTCTTTTGCTCACCCGGCGGTTTGAGTTTGAACTCGTCACCGAGCAGCGCAGGCGATTTGATTCCGAAAGGGAGTTTGGGCAGGGTCAGTTGCAAGCCAGTTTTCGGTTGAGGTGTTGCCAGCCAGGGATATTTTTTAATGGTGGCCTCGATATCTGGACCGCCTGAGTACTTCAAGACCGCGTTTCTGGTCGCTTCCTGCTCTGCTTTTTGCTGCAAGTCCTCCGCCGAACCTGGTTCGTAGGTCATACCTGCCCGGAAC
>JAYSOL010000273.1:0-5404 GCA_043723045.1 Gammaproteobacteria bacterium
CAACGCCGCAAGTTGGCGTCCGGCGTCTGCTGGCGGCGATTCAGTCGTTCAGCGCATAGCGGTGCAGCAGATGGAAGCGCCCAGACGCGTCCTCTGCCATCAGGCAGATGTCCGCGAGCAGGAACGGCTGCGGCACCAGCCCGGCGAAGTGGGCTTCGGCCGCCTTTGCAACGACGACAGTTTCCGCGTCCGTCATCGGCCCCGACAAAGTCAGATGAAAGCGGAATTCCTCCATTACATAGGGGTAGCCATAGATCGCCAGCAGATCGCGCTGGCGCGCCTTCAACTGCTCGATCTCGTGCACCTGCACCTCTACCGTATCGCGCAACTGGCGCTGTTCGGTCTGCAACTGCTCGAGCTGCTGCTGCAGATCCAGCACGCTCTGACGTAAGGCCTTATCCACTTCGCTGCTGCTGCCCACCGAACCGGACACCACCGGTGGCCGGCCGGAACGCCGGTCCGGCAGCACGTCCTGTGCCTGCGCCGCCAGAGTCGGAACGGCCAGCGCCAACAGGACCCACCATCGGATACCGCCACACCTCATGTAAGCACCCATTGGGGCTCCTTATAAACTGGTATCGGTTAAACCGATACCATTTATATAAGCAAACGGCCGGACGATCAGTACAGGATCTCGACGCGACGGTTCAGGCGCCAGGACGATTCGTCGTGACCCGTGGCCACCGGCTTCTCTTCGCCGTAGGAGGTGGACTTGATGCGGTCTCCGGTCACACCCAGGGTACGCATCATACGCTCCACCGCCTGCGCGCGACGCTCGCCCAGGGCCAGGTTGTACTCGCGGGTACCGCGTTCATCGGTATGACCTTCGAGTACCACTTTGGTCTGCGGATGGGCAGCGAGGTAGGTGGCGTGCGCTTCGATGATGCCACGGCTTTCGTCATCCACCGCACTGCTATCGAAGGCGAAGTAGACGCGGCGCTTGCCTAGCAGATCGGCGCTCGACATCTTACCGCTATCCAGGGGCATGCCCGTGGCACCTGGTTGCTCGCCGGCACCGGAGGTCTCGGCGCCCTGACCCGCGCCATCGGTGACCGCGGCCGGCTTTTCATTCTGACTGGCACAACCCGCCAGTCCCAGACCCAATACAACCAACAGCGCCAACAGTGTTTTGTTCTTCATGCTTGTTACTCCTTATCTAGTGGTAGTTAAATTTATCGGTTAAACGGCGACCAGGCGGGTTCACGCACGTCGCCCTCCTGCAGTTTCAGCAGCTGACGCACGCGTCCATCGGAAGACACCGAGGCCAACACACCGCGCCCCTGCACGATGGTCGCGTAGAGAATGATCCGGCCATTGGGGGCGAAACTCGGTGATTCGTCCAGGCTGGTATCGGTCAGAACCTGCAGCGCGGAAGTCTTGAGATCCATCACCGCGGTGTGGAAGATACCCGCCGAACGGGTGATCAGCGTCAGCATCCGGCCATCGGCCGAATAGGATGCGCGCGCATTGTAGTCACCTTCGAACGTCAGACGTTGCGGCGTGCCGCCCTGGGCGCTGACGCGGAAAATCTGCGGCCCGCCGCTGCGCGCGGAGGTGAATATAATGTATTGGCCATCGGGCGACCAGGCCGGCTCCGTATCGATGGCCGGATTGTCGGTAATGCGCGTAAGCGAACGGTCGGCGAGGCGCATGACATAAATCTCCGCGTTGCCATCCTTCGATAGGGTCAGCGCCAGGCGCGTACCATCGGGTGACCAGGCGGGTGCGCTGTTAATGCCTTTGAATTCGGCGATCAAGGTACGCGTACTGTCCGTGACGTTCTGCACGAAAAGCATAGTGCGCTTCTTTTCGAACGAGACATAGGCCAGCCGCTTGCCGTCCGGCGACCAGGAGGGCGACATGAGCGGCTCGGCGGAACTGAGTATGGTGATGGGATTATATCCGTCGGAATCGGCGACCTGCAGGCGGAACATGACGCCGCGCCGCGGAATGCCCTCTTTGGTGATGTAGGCAATGCGCGTATTGAACACCCCGGGTTCGCCGGTGAGCTTCTCGAAGATGATGTCGCTGAACTGATGCGCCACCATGCGCAGACCGCTGGCGGGCACGTCGAATTCATAACCGGCCAGCTGCGTCTCCTTGAACACGTCGTACAGGCGGAACTCCACGCGGTATTTATCCGGGCCGATCTGGCGCATTTTACCGATGACCAGGGCCTCGGCCTTGAGCAGCCGCCAGTCCTTGAAGATCACATCCTTCTGGGCGTGCGGTGCGGAAAGATAATCCTTCTTAGGCAGGAGGCGAAAATGACCGCTGCGCGCGAGATCCGCTTCGATCACCGCGGATACGTCCTGCGGCGGCTTGCTCGTGCCCTCCCAGCCGAACGGGACGATGGCAATGGGCATGCCGACATCAAGACTCTGGGTAATCTCGATGGTGAGGATGGACCTGGCCGTCAGCGACCAGAACATAAGAACTAACCCCGTCAGCAGCAACGCAGTGCGCACGGATGTCTTTGCTAATACTTTCATCAACCTGATCAACCCTCTGGCCGGAATTTGAATTCGAATTCGCGAAAATGCTCAAACATACTCTTATCGTCGGGCACCGGCAACGGCGAGGCCTTGTTGATGGCATTCTCCGCCGAACGATCAAAGATCGGATTGCCGCTGGAGCGCACAATCTGCGTCGACAACACCGCACCCCCGGGCACCACCCGCACCAGTACCAGGCACTCCAGACCCTCGCGCGCACCCGGTGGGCGCGCCCAGCTACGCGTCACTTTCTGCCGGATAATATCCTCGAAGCGCGCGATCTCGCCCTGCTGGCGGACGGCGAGCGCGGCCGCCTTGGCCTGATTGCGCTCTTTTTCCTCCGCCACCAACTGCTCCTGCAGGCCGGACTCGACCTGCTTGCGGCGCTGCAAAGCGTCTTTTTTCTGCTGCTCCGCGGCGAGCTGTTTCTTCTGGATCTCTGCGGACTTTTTCTGCGACTCCGCGGCCTGCTTTTCCTCCAACTTCTTCTTTTCAGTCGATAGCCGCTTCAGCTCAAGGTCTTTCTGTTTGGCCTGCTCCAGGCTTTTTTGTTTTTCCACATCCTTTTGTATGGCCTCTTTGGCCTCCAGCGCCTGCTTGTCCTGTTGCGCCTGCTTGGCTTTTTCAGCCTCCAGCGCCTGCAATTTCTCGTTCTCGCGTTTGAACTGATCGATTTGCTTTTTTGCCGCGTCGTCCTGCACCACCGTAGCCTGCATCACCTTGATAGCAACGGGTTTGGCCGGCGTATGCAAACGTACGCCAATCACCAGCAGGATAACCAGCAACATGTGCAACAGCAGCGCAAATACAAACGCCTCTACGCTGCCATCCGGCCTGTGGATTTCGCCGCTGTGCACGAAACTACTTGCTGCCACGGGTGGGTTTCAAGTCTTCCGGTGTCTGGGTCACGAGCCCGACACTCGCAGCACCGGCCGCCTGCAGCAAGACCATGGCGCGTATCACTTCGTTGTAGGCCACCTGCCGGTCGCCACGCACCAATACCGGGGTCTGTGGACGCAGGCGCAGGATGGCGGCGACATTGGCCTGCAGCTGAGGCGGGCCTATCTCCCGATCATCGAGATAATACTTACCGTTACGGTCCACCGTCACTACCAGGGTCTCCCGGTCATCGGAGTCTACGGACCTTGCGGCGGCTTGTGGCAATTCGACCTTCACACCCTGGGTCAGCAGGGGTGCGGTAATCATAAAAATCACCAGCAGCACCAGCATCACGTCGATGTAGGGCACGACGTTGATTTCGGCCATGAGCCGGCGGCGGCGATCGCGGTAGCTGGGGGCGTTCATGTCTTGGCCAGGTATGCCTGACGTTGCAGTATGCTGGCGAATTCCTCCATGAAGATTTCGTAGCGCGTCACCAGCCGTTCGACTTTGTTGGAATAACGATTATACGCGATCACCGCCGGGATCGCGGCGAACAGGCCCATGGCCGTCGCCACCAGCGCCTCGGAGATGCCGGGCGCCACCGAGGCGATAGTCGCCTGGGTGGTGTTGCTGAGATTGCTGAACGAATTCATGATGCCCCAGACGGTGCCGAACAGACCTATATATGGACTGGTGGAACCCACGGTGGCGAGGAAGGCGAGGTTGGTTTCGAGATACTCGATCTCGCGGCTCAGGGCCACACGCATGGCACGCTGCACGCCTTCGAGGACATGCATGGGCTCGATATTCTTCTGCTTCTCCAGGCGGGCGTACTCACGAAAACCGCCGACGAAAATGTTTTCCATGCCGTTGAGGACCAGATCCTTGCGCGTGTAATCCTGGAACATCTGGTTGAGATTGCCGCCGGCCCAGAACAGCGCCTCGAAGCGCCCGGCGGCGGTGTGTGCCTGCCTTACGATGCGCCGCTTGCGGATGATCATGGTCCAGGAAATGAGCGAGGCCACGATCAGGATCAACATCACCAGCTGTACCATCAGGCTGGCATGCCATACGAGAGCGAGGATATCGATGCCATCGCGGCTTGCGGTAATATTCAAGATAGACTCCAGGTGTTGATCCGGGAAACGATGTCTTCCGGTATGGCGGTGGGGGAAAAGCCGGCCGCTTTCAGGCAGGCTAGTTTAATCTCGCCGCGGCAGAGTACGTCCCCCTCCCGGCGTACTTGCTGCAAAAAAACCATACTGGCCGGGCCGCACCGCCCGAGCTCGACGCTCACGTCGAGCTGCTCGTCCAGACGCGCCGGCTTGAGGTAATCCACCCGGGCGGAGCGCACGGCGAATACGACCCCCTGGGTGCGGCTAAGTTCATCCTGCATGATACCAAAGGAACGCAACCACTCGGTACGCGCGCGCTCCATGAATTTAAGGTAGTTGGCATAATACACTACGCCTCCGGTATCGGTGTCTTCGTAGTACACGCGCACCGGCAGGGAGAAGGTCGCGCTCATCGCGGGCTCCAGGAGGCGGGTTTTGCCGGGTTAGTCATCAACGTCACTGCTGCTCCTGTTTGCAAGGGTGGGTCTGCCCACCTCTATTCGAAGCGTAGGTTGGGGTGAGCCTGCGAACCCCAACAGCCTTTGTATTATTGTCGACGCGCTCCCGCGCGGCCCTAAAGGCTACTTGCGGGTCCCGCCCCGGCCGCTCGCGCGCATCCAAGCGCTCCGCGGCACTTGCCCATCCATGGGCGTCGCAGGCGGGTTACTTTCTCTTGCTTGCCCAAGAGAAAGTAACCAAAGAGAAGGGCACCCGGTCGCTCGCCGCGCAAAAAACGCGCGGTCCCCTGTGCTCCTCGCCCCACCGGGCCTCCGCTACTCGTAACGCCACTGTCGATGGCGTTACTCAGACAGTGTGAGCTTCCCCCTGAAATTCGTCTACCAAGGGTAATGTAAACTACAACCACCTTGGAGAGACAGACGATGAAGAAGATACCGAAGCAGGAGTACACAC
>JAYSOL010000274.1:0-10001 GCA_043723045.1 Gammaproteobacteria bacterium
GGTCCATAACGACCACCCAAACACCTCCCGCCCCGCCTCAAAAATAATACGCGCCCCTTACATAAACCGACCTGGCCGGCGCGACCACCGCGCCCCCAGGGACCGTCGACACACCGCCATACTCACTGCCGCGGCCGCCGTAAGGCAGGTTGATGCCGGCCTGCAGCGGCAGGTTCTGGCGATAATCATACACGCCACGCAACTGATAAAAACCGCTAGCGTCGTGCAGGTTCAGGATCAGACCGTTGTAGACATTCACCAACGGACTGATCTCTGTCTGCACACCGGCGGCGAGATAATCGCGGCCCAGGGTAAACAGCTCACCACGCGCCAGCCGCGCGCCCAGGGCCGGCGGTGGCAAGGCGTAATGCGCCGCGCGCGCACCGAAACCATTGTGAAAATATTCCAGGTAGCCGTACATATTCCTGTTGTAGCCAACCCAGGAGTAATCGGTATTGATCACCACCGAGCTGACACGGCCATCAGACGCCGTGTCGCTTAGCGCCAGGTCCATGCGCACGACGGCACCCCCCACGTTACGCACCACACCGACACCCAACAGCGGCTCATCGTAATGCCGCGCCAGTAACACATCCACGTCGTTGCCTGCAAGGGTGCGGTGGTATTTCATTGCCATGGAACCCTGATCGCTCACGGGCTTACCGCTCACAGGGTCACGGCGCGGAACAAGAATCGCCTGTATATCGCTGTTTCCGCCGAACGCCCGCTGGCCATACAACATGTCATCGCCGGTCTTATAGTCCTTATCGATGGCGATGGGTGAAAACGGATTGAAAATATCCAGCGGCTGAAATACCAGCCCGTTGCCCCAGCTAATGGCCTGGCGACCGACGCGCAGCACACCGCTCTCGCCGAGATAACCGAGGGACAACCGATCCAGCCGCTGGACCGCGGCGTACTGCTGGCCATCGCTGAGGTCGCGGGTGAGATCGAGCAAGCGCCGGTCATCCTGAGGCAGGCCGGTGGCACCGGCAACGACAGGGTAACCAAGACCTGCCAAGGTGCGGCGCGCGGCCAGGGAATCGCCGTATAGGCCGAGCAGTTCGTAATGCACCAGCGTCTCCCACGGGCCGCTGCGCTTTTCCGCTTTCAATCGCAGGTCGACTGCATGATCCGCAGGCGTGCGGTCGGCAGTCACGGCAGCGAGGGCAGCGTTACGATAAGCGCCTTGGGTGAACTGGTATTTGGCGTGCCCGCCAAAACGCCAGTCGTCCGCCGCAGCGACGGTCGTGGCGAGCAACAGCAACAGTGGCAGCGGCCTACGCATGCCTCAGCGCAGTTTCTCGTCGGCCTCGATGCGCCCATCGTGCAGGCGGATCAGGCGCTTGGAATGGTCCATGACGCGTTGGTCGTGGGTCGAGAAGATAAAGGTAATGTGATGCTCTTCGTTCATGTGGCGCAGCAGCTGCATGAGTTGCTCGGCATTGTTCGAATCGAGATTGGCGGTGGGCTCGTCCGCCAGCACCAGAGTCGGCTGGGAGACGATGGCGCGCGCCACCGCGACCCGCTGCTGCTGACCGCCGGAGAGTTCCCCCGGCCGGCGCTTCTCCAGGCCCTCCAGGCCCACTTCCTTGAGAATGGCGCGCGCCTTGTCGCCACGCGCACGCGCGTCCACCCCCTGGAGCTGCATGACGAACTCGACGTTTTCCTGTGCCGTGAGCACCGGAATGAGATTGTAGGCCTGAAATACAAAACCGATATGGCGCAGGCGCAGCTGCGCCATATCGCTCTTGCTCATCAGGTCGACGCGCTGGCCATCGACGCTGATTTCCCCCTGTGTCGGCCGGTCCAGGCCGCCGATGAGATTGAGCAGTGTGCTTTTGCCCGAGCCGGACGGTCCGGAGAGGCAGAGAAAATCCTGCTTGGGTATGACAAGATCAATACCGCTCAGTGCATGCACCGCTAGCGCATTCTGCCGATAGGTCTTGCTCACTCCGCGGCAGACAACGGTCTGTTCCATGTTAGATCCTCGTAAGGGCTTGCACCGGCACATAGCGCGACGCGCGCCATGCCGGGTAAAAACTCGCGGTCACGCCCAGGACCACGACGATGATATTCGCCACGGTCACATCGGACAGGGCCAGGGCCGGATAGATGACCGGGCTCACGCCCACCAGCTCCAGACCTTGGGCGAAGCGCGACAGATCGATGCCGCCCCGCAGACTGGCCACACTCATCCAGGCGATCAGGTTACCCAGCACCAGGCTGATGACCAGCATCATCAATGACTCGAGCAACACCTGGCCGAGGATGAAACGCGGCGCCATGCCCAACGCGAGAAACAAGCCGAACTCGCGCGTACGCTCGAACAGCGCCATGAGCAGGGTATTGACCAGGCCGAAGGCCATGGCCGCAAAGACCACCACGAACCAGATGATCAGTACCACATTGTTCACCTTCTCGGTGAGCACCAACAGCGGCTGCGTCTCAGTCCACGCCGCCACATCCAGGCCCGGCGCAGTCGCGCGCAGTCGCGTTACCAGCGCATCCAGGTGCTTGCGATCCGGTGTCATGACCGCGATCTCCGACACCCCGTCACCAATCTTCAGCATGTGTTGCGCTGTAGTCAGCCCGATAAACACGTAACCGGTCTCCATGGCCTGCGGATCGGCATCGAAGATTCCGACCACGCGAAAACCACGGTCACCGATCTGGTTGTTACTGTCCTGACTCATCAGCACGACACGCCGGCCGAGTTCCGTTTCGAGGCGTTCGGCTAGCTTACGTCCCAGCAAAACACCGGACTCGTCCGGCGACTCAAGATAGCGGCCCGCGGTGATGGCGCTGCCGATAAACGACAGCGGTAGCTCGCCCGCCGGATCGATGCCGACCAGCACGACACCGGCGGACTCGCGCTCGCTCGAGATCACCGCCGGCACGCGCACGCGCGCGCCGGCGGCGATAATCGGTGGCTGCTGCAGCGCCTCGGTCAGCGCCGGTGCTGGCGCAAATCGATGCTCGACCGCCGGGTCGTCGCGGTAACCCTTGGCGTGGATCTGCACGTGTCCGGTGAGATTGAGAATTTCCTTGTTAATGTGCTGCTCCATGGAGCCGCGGATCAACGCCGCCATGAAGACCATGGACCAGATGCCAAGCATCAGTGCGAACAGGATTACCAGCGTGCGGCGCTGGTGGCGCCAGAGGTTGCGCCAGGCGATGGTGGTGAGCAGGGTCAGATGGGAAGTCGCCATGGATCAGACCGCGTGCATCGCCTGCACCGCCTCGAGCCGGCGGATACGCAACGCCGGAAACACCGCAACCAGCAGCACGCAAGCCAGTATCACCCCCGGCCCGAGCAGTATGCTGGTGGCGCTCAACTTGGGATAGATGAGACCCGGCAGGCCGTACTGGCCCATGAGTTCCTCAAGGCCGGGATAGGTGAATCCATAGAAGGAAAAATACATCGCGACGGCCGATCCCAGAACGATACCGATGGTGAGACCGATGAGTGTCAGCAGGGTGGTTTCGACAAACACCGTCAGGCCGATACGCAGGGGTGTCGCACCCAGGGCGAGCATGACACCGAACTCACGCGTGCGCTCCAGCACCGTCATGATAAAGGTATTAAGTATGCTGAAGGTGACAACGATGATCAGCGCCATGTAACTGAACCAGCCGATGGTCCAATCGGCCTGGATCAATTGCTTGAGTCCGGGGATGAGCCGCTCCCAATCGAGCACCACGAGGGCTGACTGTGGCGGCAGCAGCTGTGTTACCGCCCGCTGCAACTGTGGCAGTTGTTTGAGGTCGGGCGCAAGCAGGGCAATGGTGTGTGCGTCCTGTCCCAGACCGAAAACCTGCTGAAAGGTGCCGAGGGGGATCTCGGCAAACTTACGGTCCAGCTCGGCCATGCCGCTCTCGAACAGGCCGACCACCGGCAACGCGGTCGCGGCGACCGAACCATCCATGCCCGAACCAAGCAGGGTCAACTCATCGCCAACCTTGATGTTGAGATTGCGCGCCAGGGCGGTGCCCAGCACCACTTCCTGCGCATCCAGACCGGACAGGTAGCGTCCGGCTTTGATCAGGTGTGGCAGCGTGGACACGCCCGCCTCCTCGACCGGCTCGGTGCCGACCACCTGCACACCATAGCTGCGCGTATCGCTTGCGGCCAGGGCAAACCCCTGGGCACGCACCGCCACGCCGACGTGGGCCAGTGCCGGGTCCGCGCGCAGGCGCTGCGCCAGGGCGCGCGCATCCGGAATGGTTTTGCGTATCTGTGGTTTGTCGACATAACCCTCGCGCTGCACCTGCATATGCGCAGTAAAGATACGCAGGCTGCTGTCCACCATCAGATCGTGGGAACCCAGCTGCAGGGTGATAAGAAACACCATCAGCAAGGTGATGAAGGCGATGGCCGAGGCCGTCAGCCAGGTGCGGCGCGGATTGCGCCAGAGATTGCGCCAGGCCAGCTGCAGCGTGACCACCATAGACGTTCTCCGCTATCCGTCGCGCGGATTGCGCAGGTTGGACAAGGTAAACATGGAGGCCGGCAGACTGACGCCGAAACGCGCCTCGCTCACCACCACATCCGTCCACTCGTCCGGCTTGTCCATGTTCTGCATACGCTGCTGCGTCGCCACGACTTTTCCACCCATGGGTCTGAGTTCCAGTGTTTTGAGCTGCTTGACGAGCACGCCTTGCTGGTCGTAGAAGGCGTGCTCCAACAACACATAGTCGTCGCGCACCGTGACGACTTCCTTGCCCCACACCACGGGCGCCGTTTCCAGCGGGGTGGATTCGATGACATACACCGTGTGGCCGTCGCGGCGGGTCGTCTGCAGCAGCTTGTGCGTGTATTGCGTGATGAGATCGTCCGCCTTGGCGAGATCGTTGTTGGAAAAGTCCGACCCCATCCAGTTCTGCGTCATCAGACTCGAGGGTATCTTGATGACGCGGTTGATTTTCGGGTTATAGCTCCACATGTCCTTATTGATGAGCAAGGTGCCGTTGCCGGCGTCCTTGGCGGGGGCGGTCACCCGCACCAGCGATTCCTTCTCGCCGTGCGTCCAGATACGCATGCTCACCGTGCGCTCCCAGTCCGGGCGATGGATGGTCATGCGCGCGACCGTATACGAGGACACGTCGCGCCAATAATCGATGGCCGCCTTGACGATGGCCTTGGCGTCGTCACCCGCGGCCTGCGCCGTCAGCGGGGCCAGCAGAATTAGCAACACCCACCATCGTCTACTGCGCGTTGCCGAAAGAGCCATAGTATTTGCAGAGGATAACCTACAGGTCACGAGCGCCAGCCTGTAGGGGGAACCGCTGGCTCAGAACGCCTGACCGGGCTTGGCACCGAAACCCTTGAGGATTTTGGCGAGGGGGCAGAAACCGGTGAAGGCGGACTGGAACAGATTGACGCCAACAAAGGCGGTGAACCACAGCCAGTTGATGCTATGCAGCTGGGACAGCGCCAGGCTGATGAGAATAAACGCACCGGCAAACGCCAGCACCATGCGATCGATCGTCATACTGAACTCCTGCAATAAAACAGTTTGTTGGCTTGGGAGAGATCCGGGCGGAAGTTGGGCCTGCCCCGCAACCTCTATGGCAGCAACGACTCAGTGGTCATCTGGTTTCGTGAACCTGATGATGCGCGCTGTGCCGGAGATTTTGGCTGCGCCACGGGGGCCGCTCACACTGGCGAATGTATTCAGGGAATCCCGCAGACCACCCTCCCCCAGAAACGCATCCCACATCATGCCGGAAATCCGTACACAGGCGCCCATGGGTGTGCGTGCGCGCCGGCGTTCCATGTCAACGCGGAACTGCAGACCGCGCAGGCGCCGTTGCAGGTGATCGGGGGAATTCTGAATGAAATCTTCGATCAGGCAGGAGCGGCGCTCCTCGAAGGCCGCGGGATCGGTCTGCGCCAGAGACGCCCATTCGTCAAAATTGCTGCACGGATTGGACCGGTTCATAACGTCGTGGCCTCGCGTCTGGAGATGGCCCTACTTTATGCAAAAACAGCCGCCAGGGGAAGCCTTGCCCGACCAGGCACCGTCACTGGCGGAAACACGGCCCGGCCGTGGGCCGCCGCCCCGCTGGCCCAAGAGGAACCACGCGCACCGCGTCAGACCGGGGATAGGGCTAGACACTCCAGCGGCGGCGAACGAAGGGAATCTGTTTCAACGCCGGGATCGAGACGACATACACCAGCACGCCGATGGCATCCGCGCCCAGATCGTACAGCGAAAAAGTGCGATAGGGAAGGAAATGCTGGATAACCTCAAGCAGCAGTCCGTAAGCCATCAAGGTGAGCACTTTGGATAGACCGAACTCAATCCTGGGAAAGGAAAAGTCCTCCAACATGGCCAGGGCATAAAACGCCATAAAGTGGGAAACCTTGTCGTTCAGGCTGTCGACTCCGGGGTAGTGCAACTGCGTCGTGGCGAGGTGCAAAATAAACAACAGCGCCGTCACCAGCGCCGCGCGGAACAACCAGAGATTGGATCGAGGAAACGTCATGCACAGCCCCAGTTGTTGTAAATATAAAAAACATCGGACCTGCATGCAGGAGTTGCGTTCCGTCAGGACAAAAATAGTTCCACTCGCCGCCTTGAACACAACACCTCGGGCGGCAGATAACCGCACCACCCGAGCCCAGTCTAGCGCCGATCGAATCGAGACCCGGCGCCGTTCAACGCCCGATTAAAACGGCGGCCAGGACGGCAACATGTTCCGATAAGGCAGATACACCACGTTGACCAGCGCCAATCCGATGAGGGTGAAGAGTGTAATCTGCATGCCCAACACCCGGTGGCTGAATTTCTTTGCCAGCAGACCATGGGCATGTATCACCCGACCGCCGACCAGCGCCAGACCAAACCCGTGCACCAGCCAGACAGCCGCACCATTATATTCGAGGGCGAACAGCAGGATCAGGGCGATGGGGATGTATTGTGTCGCATTGGAGTGTGCGCCCAGAGCCACGCGAAAACGCGCTGCATCAAGCCACTCACCACGTCAGGAACAAATAGACACACAGGCAATCTCAGTAAATAGCGTAGTTTCACCTCTACAGAGGTTTCGGCACGAAACATGCACCTTTTTGCAATAACTGTTTGGAAAATCAGCCATGACACGACGTGGGCGAACCAAATATAGCGCTGTGCTGCTACTCGCGGCCCTCGGGAACCTGCCGGCCGCGCAGGCGGCCACAGTAGCGGAAGCCAACGGGGCACAGCTGCTGGCGGCCTATCGCCTGCTTGAGCCGCGGCTGCGGTTCGGCACGGGCAACGCACCCCTCGCGGTGGAAACCAGCACGCGCGACGGACTGCTGCTGGGCGACGCCTACGCGATCCTCGACTACCCCTACGGAAAAGTCACCGCGGTACTGCGCGATGCACGCAACTGGTGTGACATCGTGCCACTGCATATGAACGTGAAGGCCTGCACCACCCAAGCGCTGCATGCGGGCACCCGCCTCACGTTATATGCCGGCCGGAAATCCTACCAATCCCCCGGCCAGGCACGGGCACTCAATTACACCTACCGTGTCCAGGCACTCGGCAGCGATTACTTTAGCGCGTCACTGACCGCCGACAAGGCCGATGCCGACAGCCCGCCTGTGGCGCTGGAAGCCATACCGCTCGGCGGCGAACGGACACTGATCCACGTACGTTATGCCTCACGCACGCCACTGTGGCTGCGGGTCGCTGCAGACAGTTACTTTGCCACTGTAGGCGCCCACAAGGTTGGCTTCAGCAGCACCGGCACCGATCGGCATGGTGAGCCGGAGTATATCGGCGGTCTCTACGGGGCGGTCGAGCGCAACGCCCTGCGCTATTACCTGGCGTTGGACTCCTATTTCGGTACCGATCACACACCGCAGGCCGGGCGTTTCGATCAACGTCTGAATCACTGGTTCGACCTCACCGAGCGCTACCCGGTGCAACTGCACGAAATGGACAAAGCCGATTACCTGCGCGCCAAGCGCAAAGAGCGGACGCAACAATTGAAATTGCAGCAGCGGCTGGATGCGCATCGCTGAGACGTGCTGTCCAGGCATGGGCGTGCACTGAGTCCGCAGCAGGTTTCTGACTTGGTCGCGTATACCGCATAAAATAATCGACCACAGAGAACGTGCGTTTTTCCATTTAAAACAATGGCCCTTCACTGCAAAACCCCGCGTCACAAAACTGTCATGGCGCGTTGCTAGTCTTGGTGGAAATCGACCTGAGACGGATGAAAATGCCCATGCACTACAACACACACAGCCATGATGGGAAACGCAAACAGTTATTGGAACAGATCGCCTATTTTGAGTCGCGCCTGGAGGAGATGGGCGGGTCGGGGGATTGTGCCTACGAGAAGTCCCTGGTACGGGTTTATGAAACGCGGCTCGGCGAGCAGCGGCGGTTGTTGATGAATCTGGACGCGTAGGGTAGTGCGCCAGCATCTAGTCCGGTAGGTTGGGGTGAGCTTGCGAACCCCAACAAATCTGTCGACGCGCTAACGCTCGGTCTCAGCGCGGCCCGCGTCGCTTGCCGCTGCCCGTGGGGCTGCCGGGGTTGATGTGGCGGTGCGGCCTGGCCTTGGTGCGCGGCTTGGGCGCCGCCACCGCAGGCGTTTGCGGTAAACCTACGTGCTGGGTCTTGAAGTGTCCACCCCGCCCTTTGCGCGCGCCTTCCGGTTTGTGGCCGGTGCCGGGTGGCTGATACGAAGGGATCAACTGGTGCTTGCCGCTGCCGATGAGGTCGGCGCGGCCCATGCGCCGCAGGGCCTCGCGCAGCATCGGCCAGTTGTTGGCATCGTGATAACGCAGAAACGCCTTGTGCAGACGACGCACTTTCATACCCTTGGGAATCACCACTTCCTCGCTCGTGGTCGTCACCTTGCGCAACGGGTTCTTGCCGGTGTGATACATGGTGGTGGCATTGGCCATGGGTGACGGCAGGAACGCCTGCACCTGATCGGCGCGGAAGCCATTGCGTTTCAGCCACAGCGCCAGCTCCAGCATGTCCTCGTCGGTGGTGCCGGGATGGGCGGCGATGAAGTACGGAATGAGGTACTGTTCCTTGCCCGCCTCTTTCGAATACTTGTCGAACATCTCCTTGAAGCGGTCGTAGGTGGCGATGCCGGGTTTCATCATCTTCGACAACGGCCCCTCACGCGTGTGTTCCGGCGCGATCTTGAGATAACCTCCGACGTGGTGGCTCACCAGTTCCTTCACATACTCGGGGGATTCCACGGCGAGGTCGTAACGCACACCGGAACCGATGAGGATTTTCTTGATACCGGGCAAGGCACGTGCACGGCGATACAGATGGATCAACGGCGCGTGATCGGTGTTCAGGTTAGAACAGATGCCGGGATACACGCACGATGGCAGGCGGCAGGCGGATTCGATCTCCGGCGACTTGCAATGCAGGCGGTACATGTTGGCCGTGGGTCCGCCGAGGTCCGAGATGACGCCGGTGAAACCGGGCACGGAATCGCGGATGGTCTCGATCTCGTGGATGATGGAATCTTCCGAACGGTTCTGGATGATGCGGCCTTCGTGTTCGGTGATGGAGCAGAAGCTGCAACCGCCGAAGCAGCCGCGCTGGATGGTGATGGAGAAGCGGATCATCTCGTACGCCGGGATCTTCGCGTCGCCGTAGGACGGATGCGGCAGGCGTGTGAACGGCTGCTCGTAGACCGCGTCCATCTCTTGCATGCTGAGGGGAATGGGCGGCGGGTTGAGCCACACGTCGCGATCGTGGTGGCGCTGCACCAGGGCGCGCGCGTTGCCGGCGTTGGTCTCCAGGTGCAGGATGCGCGAGGCATGGGCATATAGCACTGGGTCACTGGTGACCTGCTCGAAGGACGGCAAGCGGATGACGCTGTGTTCACGCTCCACCTTCGGTACACGCCGCTGGAAACGCACAACGTTGACGGTAGCGGCCCCCTCTCCCTCTGGGAGAGGGCTGGGGTGAGGGGCGCTGTCTGCATCTGACACTGACACCCTCATCCCCGGCAACTGCTCCCTGCGT
>JAYSOL010000275.1:0-2013 GCA_043723045.1 Gammaproteobacteria bacterium
CGCCCAGAAAACGGCAGGCATCGGACGCGGTGAAGATGCCGGCGAGCCGCTGCTCCTTCACCACCAGCGCCGAGCCGATGTGCCGTTCCGCCATTTCCAGCAACACCCGGTCGAGGGGCGTATTGGTATTCACGATGTAGGCATCGATGACACAGGCATTGCGCACCGTCAGCTGATCCCGCGGCGGCAGGCCGACGCTGGGGTCCAAGGCCATCTTGATATCCCGGTCGGTGAGCACGCTGACCAGGTTGCCCTGTTCCATCACCGGGAGATGACGGATTTTATGTTCCTGCATCATGTCCATGGCCTGGGTGAGTCGCGCATCCATATCGATCGAATACGGAAACGGCGTCATGACGGCTACAATCTGCGGCATATGTTTAAGATTTCTCAGGGACATGGCGACCTCGGATCAAGGATGGTAGTGAGAATCTACCCGGCCACGGGCTTGCGCGGCAAGCCCGTGTGGGCGCGCAGTATGGCAATCACCTCCGCGTCCGACACCTGGTTAAATTCCTGATAGAACTGGCCGACGGCGGAAAAATGCGCCGGCGCCGACAGGCAGACCACCTCGTCCGCCAGCGCCGCAACCTTCTTTAACGTGTCCGGTGGCGACACCGGCACCGCCGCCACCAGTTTGGCCGGTGATTTACTGCGCAGGGCGTGCAGTGCCGAAATCATCGTGGACCCGGTGGCCAGGCCGTCGTCCACCACAATGACGATGCGGCCCGCCGGATCGATGGGGGCACGCACCGGTGTATATTCCGCGCGCCGCTGGCGCATCACCGCGAGCTGGTTGTTCTTTTCCGCCTCGATGTAGGCCGCGTCCGCCCCCACGCCGGCGGCATAGTCCGCCACGTACACCCACCCGCTTTCGTCCACCGAACCGATGGCAAATTCCGCATTGCCGGGGGCGCCGAGCTTGCGCACCAGCACCACATCGAGCTCGCCGCCCAGGGCATCGGCGATGATCCGGCCCATGGGCACGGCGCCGCGCGGGATCGCCAGCACCAGGGGGTGTTTATCACGATACGGGGCTAGTCGCTCTGCCAATAGCACGGCCGCCTCATTCCGATTGCTGAATGTCATACACCACCTCCCCTGTGCTTGCCGAAGGCGTCCAGTATAACGCCTAACCCTGCCCCACTGCATGCGCAGGCGTTCTGAATGCGTCTAAGCATTTCGGTCAACATTTGGTACACTGGCGCGCAAATCAAGCAACCGGGTGACTTATCGTGGCAACTGCATCAAAGGCCCGCACACAGCGGCTGGCAAAGCTCGAGCAACAACTGCAAAACCGCATACTGATCCTGGACGGTGCCATGGGCACCATGATCCAGCGCTACAAGCTGGAGGAAAAGGATTATCGCGGTGCGCGGTTTGCCGACTATGCCCACGACCTCAAGGGCAATAACGACCTGCTGACCCTGACCCAGCCACAGATCATCAGCGACATTCATCGCGCCTACCTGGACGCCGGCGCGGATATCCTCGAGACCAACACCTTCAATGCCACCTCCATCGCCATGGCGGACTACCACATGGAAGATCTGGTGTATGAACTGAACCGCGAGGGTGCGCGTCTGGCGCGCGCGGCGGCGGATGATGCGGAAACAGCCAACCCGGCGCGGCCGCGCTACGTGGCCGGCGTGCTCGGCCCCACCAATCGCACCGCCTCCATTTCGCCGGACGTGAACAATCCCGGTTTCCGTAACATCAGTTATGACGCTCTGGTGCTCGCCTACACCGAGGCCATCCGTGGCCTGCTGGACGGCGGCGCCGACCTGCTGCTGGTGGAAACGGTATTCGATACACTCAACTGCAAGGCCGCGCTGTTCGCCATCGATCAGTATTTCGAGGAACACGGCGTGCGCCTGCCCATCATGATCTCCGGCACCATCACCGATGCCAGCGGCCGCACCCTGTCGGGTCAGACCACCGAGGCCTTCTGGAACTCCCTGGTACACGCACGGCCCTTGAGTATCGGCCTCAACTGCGCCCTCGGCGCCGACC
>JAYSOL010000276.1:0-5712 GCA_043723045.1 Gammaproteobacteria bacterium
CGACTGCCGCTGAGCCGGTCCGGTCGACGGATTTTAAATAACCATGCGTTAACCCGACGGAGGATCGATGGAGGACTACGCCTATTCGATCGGGGTCTCCGATAGCCCCACCGAACGCCTCAAGGTCCCCCCGCAATCCGTCGAAGCCGAGCAGTCCGTGCTTGGCGGTCTCATGCTGGACAACCAGCGCTGGGATCAGATCGCCGACAAGGTGCACGCCGACGATTTCTACCGCAAGGAACACCGCCTCATTTTCCGCGCCATCGCCGCCCTGTGCGACGAGTCGCAACCGGCGGACGTGATCACCGTTTCCGAATGGCTGGAGAAAAATGCCGAGCTGGAAAGCGCCGGCGGACTCAGCTATCTGGGTGCCCTGGCCAACAATACCCCGAGTGCCGCCAACATCGTCGCCTACGCGGCCATCGTGCGCGAGCGTGCGCTCATGCGCAATCTCATCCGCGTGGCCACCAACGTGGCCAACAGCGCCTATGCCCCCGAGGGGCGCAGCGCCGGTGAACTGCTGGACGCGGCGGAAAAGCACATCATGGACATCAGCGAGCAGGGCGCCGGCCGGCGGGGCGGCTTTCAGCCGCTCAAGACCCTGCTCACCGGCGCGGTGGATCGCATCGACAAACTGTTTCGCTCCGATAGCCCCATCACCGGTGTGTCGACCGGCTTCGCCGACCTGGATGGCCTGACCTCCGGCCTGCAACCGGGGGATCTGGTGATCGTCGCCGGGCGTCCCTCCATGGGCAAGACCTCCTTAGCCATGAATATCGCGGAGACCGCTGCGGTCAGTCAGAAGCTGCCGGTGGCGATCTTCAGCATGGAAATGCCGGGCGAACAGCTGGCCATGCGCATGATGTCGTCCCTCGGGCGCATCAACGCCCACAAGGTGCGTACCGGCAAGCTGGATGACGACGACTGGCCGCGCCTGACCCATGCCATCGGCCTGCTGGCGGACGCACCCAAGTTATCGACGACACCCCGGCCATGACGCCGCTGGAACTGCGCGCCCGCGCCCGCCGCCTCAAGCGCGAGCACGGCCTCGGCATGATCGTGGTCGACTATCTGCAGCTGATGCAATCGCCGGAGGCGGGCGAGAACCGTGCCACGGAAATCTCCAACATCACGCGCTCGCTCAAAGGTCTGGCGAAGGAACTGAGTGTGCCGGTGATCGCCCTGTCGCAGCTCAACCGCAGCCTGGAGCAGCGCCCGAACAAGCGCCCGGTGATGTCGGACCTGCGCGAGTCCGGCGCCATCGAGCAGGACGCGGACGTGATCTTCTTCATCTATCGCGACGAGGTGTACAACGAGGACAGTCAGGACAAGGGCACGGCGGAAATCATCATCGCCAAGCAGCGTAACGGCCCCATCGGCAAAGTACGCCTGACCTTCCTTGGCGAATACACGCGCTTCGAGAATTACGTCAGCGGCGGCTTCAACGAGGATTATCAGTGACGCGCCCGGCGCGCGCCTGGCTCTCCGCGTCGGCCCTGCTCAACAACCTGCAACGCGTGCGTCACTACGCGCCGGCCGCTCGGGTCATGGCCATCGTCAAGGCCAATGGTTATGGCCATGGACTGACATGGGTGGCGAAGGCTCTGCAGGACGTCGACGCTTTTGGGGTGGCGAGCGCCGACGAGGGCGTGAGTCTGCGCGCGGCCAAGGTAAGCCAGCCGATCACGCTGCTGGAAGGGTTTTTCCAATCTGCCGAACTGCCCCTGCTGGTGCAGCACAACCTATCGCCCGCCATTCATCACGAAAGCCAGTTGTGGGATCTGGAGCATACCCTTAGCACCGGCCCGCTGGATGTGTGGGTGAAAATCGACACCGGTATGCACCGCCTCGGATTTTCACCGGAGGCCCTGCCGGACGTGTTGCAGCGCCTCAAGGTGTGCAGCCGCGTGCGTTCGGTCAGCCTCATGACGCACTTCGCCAACGCCGATAACAAGTTCGATGCCTCGACCAAGATGCAGACCGAGTTGTTCATGACATTGACCCGCGAGGTGCAGGCGGAGTGCAGTCTGGCCAACTCCGCGGGCATCGTGGCCTGGCCCGCCAGCCATCGGGACTGGGTGCGCCCCGGCATCATGCTGTACGGCGCCTCACCGGTGATCGGTCAATCCGCCACCGACCTGGGGCTTAAGCCCGTGATGACCCTGCAGACCGAGATCATCGCCGTCCATCGCCGGCGCAAAGGCGAGGTGGTGGGTTATGGCGGCGACTGGATGTGCCCCGAGGATATGCCCGTGGGCGTGGCGGCCATCGGCTATGGCGACGGTTATCCGCGGCACGCGCCACCGGGTACGCCGGTGCTGGTGGGGGGCTTGCGCCTGCCACTGATCGGACGGGTCTCCATGGACATGATCACCATCGACCTGCGCGCACGACCGGATACGCGCATCGGCGACCCGGTGACACTCTGGGGCGAGGGCTTGGCGGTGGATGAGATCGCCGAGCGTTGCGGCACCATTTCCTATGAGCTGCTATGCTGCGTGACCGAGCGGGTGCCGCGCCGCGTTGGGCCGGCGGTCTAATGATTAGCCCAGCGCACCCCACCGTTCCCTCTCCCCCAACGGGGGAGAGGGTTAGGGTGAGGGGGAATCGTCGGTCTTTGTCCCTCATCCTGTCCTTCTCCGTGCGGGTTTTGCCTCCCCGAAGGGGGCCAAGGGAGAAGGGACCCTGGGTTTTAAACGGGGGGAAACGTTGACGGTAACTAGCACAGGAATAACTTAATTCACCATGGCCCGCCTCAAGTCCCTCTACAGTTGCAGCGAATGTGGCGCCCAGTCCCCCAAATGGGTAGGCCAGTGCCCCGGCTGTGGTGTCTGGAATACCCTGGTAGAGACAGCGATCGCCACGCGCCCGGCGTCCGAGCGCAGTGCGCGTTTCAATACGCTGGCGGAGACCTCGGTGGTGTTATCTCTCAATGACATTCCTGCGGAAAACGCTAGCCGCATCGGTAGCGGCCTCACGGAACTCGACCGGGTGCTGGGCGGCGGGGGGCTGGTGGTGGGTTCCGTGGTGCTCATTGGCGGCGATCCCGGCATCGGCAAATCGACGCTCTTGATTCAGACCCTGGCGGCCATCAGCGCGCACGCCCCGGTGCTGTACATCACCGGTGAGGAGTCGGCACAGCAGATCGCCCTGCGCGCGCGCCGTCTCGGCCTGAACGGCGACGGCGTACGACTGTTGGCGGAAAATCGCATAGAGCAGATATTGGCCACCGCCGCCAGCGAAAGGCCCGCGGTGATGGTGATCGACTCCATCCAGACGGTGTACACCGATATCCTGCAATCCGCCCCGGGCAGCGTGGCCCAGGTGCGGGAATCGGCATCGCAACTGGTGCGTTTCGCCAAGCAGTCGGACATCGCGCTGTTCCTGGTGGGCCACGTAACCAAAGACGGCACCCTGGCGGGTCCGCGCGTGCTGGAACACATGGTGGATACGGTGTTGTACTTCGAAGGCGATAGCGGCAGCCAGTTCCGCATTATCCGCGCCATCAAGAACCGCTTCGGCGCGGTGAATGAGATCGGGGTGTTCGTCATGACGGAGACCGGCCTGCGCGAGGTGACGAATCCCTCCGCCATGTTCATCAGCCGTCAGGGCGATGCGGTGCCGGGCAGTGTGGTGCTGGCCACCCAGGAAGGCACGCGCCCGCTGCTGGTGGAGGTGCAGGCGCTGGTGGACGAGAGCCACTCACCCAACCCGCGGCGCGTGTGTGTCGGACTGGACCAGACGCGCCTGGCCATGCTGCTGGCGGTGCTGCATCGGCATGCCGGCATTGCCATGTTCGATCAGGATGTTTTTGTGAACGTCGTCGGCGGCATACGCGTGCTGGAACCGGCCGCGGACCTGGCAGTCATCGGCGCCGCGGTGTCGAGTCTGCGCAACCGGCCTTTGGCCAAGGATCTCATTGTGTTTGGCGAAGTGGGACTGGCGGGGGAGGTGCGACCGGTACAGCGTGGTCAGGAACGTATCCGCGAGGCGGCCAAACTCGGCTTCAAACGCGCGGTGATACCGGCGGCCAATATGCCCAAAAAACCCGACGGCGGCATCGCGTTGTGCCCGGTACGCCGACTGGACGAGGCGCTGGACGCCATCTTCCAGTAAATCGTGCGCGCCGTCGGCTACTTGAGGTAGAACTGCATGCGCGATCCGGCGACTTCGATGATGTCGCCGTTTTTTAAATCCTCTCCACGCCCGGGTATCGGTTTGCCATTGAGCACGGGGGTACTGCCGTCGCTACCCGGCAGCAGGGTGTACCGACCTATGCTGTTGCGGATAATGACGCCCGCCATTTTTCCGGCACGCCCGAGATTGGTGGTGGATTTGACCAGATCGATACGCTTGCCGCTGTTGGCGCCGCTCAATACAAATATCGAACCGATGCGCATACCGGCTGGAGCGGGCGCCGGTGCTGGCGGCGCCACCGGTTTCTCAGAGGCGCGCGCCGCCTGTGCATTTTCTGCGGCACTCGCCGCCATTTCCTCGAATTTCTGCGGTGTAATAATCATGGTTTTGGCCAGGTCACTCGGTGGACGCGAGGCGTTTTCGTCCACGTAGCCCAAGCTGTGTTTGCCGATGACGATTTCGTCACCATTGGTCAGGTGGTGTTTGCTGATGCGCTTATTATTGACCAGCGTACCGTTGGTGCTGTTCAGGTCCTGCACGAAGGAATCGTTGCCGACGGTGAAGATGGTGGCATGATTGCCACTGACCGCGAGGTTGTCCAGCAGGATGTCGCTGCCCGGACGCCGTCCGATGGCCATGTCACCTTGTCTCATTACAATTTGATCGATGACGACACCATCAAATTTGATTACCAGTTTTGGCATTGTTTCACTCTCAAGTAACGTGCAGCACTAGTATAAAACTCGCCCAACAACCCGTCAGCCTTTCCGCGGCTATTTTTTTGGTCTGGTAAACCGCTTCCCCGTGCGCACCAGGACGACAGTTACATTGTCCGGACCGCCGCGCGCATTGGTTTCCTTGACCATGAGTTGGCTCGTCTCCTGGGGATTCTTCCCATACTGTTGCATCACCCGCTCGATATCGGTGTCTGCCAGCACATCACTCAGTCCATCCGAGCATAGCAGATAGAGGTCGTCTTTTAAAAAGGTCTGGACAGTGATGTCGGGCGCGACGCTGGGATCGACCCCCAGGGCCCGGGTAACGAGGTTTTTGTTGGCGGATGTCCTGGCCTCTTCCGGAGTAATCAAACCGCGCTTCAGCAACTCCTGTACCATGGAGTGATCTTCGGTGATTTGTTGCAGCACCCCGGCGCGAAAGCGGTAGAGGCGGGAGTCGCCGACGTGCGCGACATACAGCATATTCGACTGAAACAGCGCGACCACCACGGTGGTCCCCATACCGTTGTATTCGGGTTTGCTGCGGGATGCCTCGAAGATGGCCTGGTTGGCCTGTTGTATGGCTTCGCGCAGGGCGCTGACTTCCGGTGGCGTGCCGGCATCGCTGGCGGTTGCGGGTGCCTGGCACAGCGTGGTGTGCAGGTGACGCGCAATGATGTCCACCGCCATGGCGCTGGCGACCTCGCCGGCGAGGTGTCCACCCATGCCGTCCGCGAGGATGGCGATGCCCTTGTCCGCCAGCAGCATGTAGGCGTCTTCGTTGCCCTCGCGCGCCACCCCCGGGTCTGAAATGCCGGTCATTTCCAGCTTGCTCATGCGGCCCCCAGGTCGATCTGCA
>JAYSOL010000277.1:0-1607 GCA_043723045.1 Gammaproteobacteria bacterium
GCTGCACCCTGGCCGCCGCCTGCGCCGCCACCTTCGCCCACGGCTTCGATCCCCTGGAGGCTATCACCGAGGCCCAGGACTACGCCTGGCATGCGCTCAAACACGCCTATCGCTTAGGCATGGGGCAACTGCTGCCGGACCGGCTGTACTGGGCACGGGAAGACACCGACGGCGAGGAAGACGATGACTGAGCAGGGCGTGGCGACGCGGGCCACGTTGATCCATGGACTCTATGCCATCGCCGATAGCACCTACCTCACACCCCAGACTCTGGTGGTGCGCGTGGCCGCGGCCCTCGAGGGGGGTGCTCGCGTGGTGCAGTATCGGGATAAACACTCCACGCAGGCGACACACCTGGCCAGCGCGTTATCCCTGGCAACGTTGTGTCGCGAACACGCGGTTCCCTTGATCATCAACGACGATGCCAAGCTCGCCCTGGAGTGCGGCGCTGCGGGCGTGCACCTGGGGCGGGACGATACGGACGTGCGCGCGGTGCGGCGACTGCTGGGTGATGCGGCCATTATCGGCGTGTCCTGTTACAACGACGGAGAACGCGCACGGCGCGCGCAGGCGGAGGGCGCCGACTACGTGGCCTTCGGCCGCTTCTTCCCATCGCGCACTAAACCGCAGGCGCTGCCAGCGAACCTGGACCTGCTGCGCCGGGCGCGTGCCGAACTGTCGCTGCCCATCGTTGCCATCGGCGGCATCACAGCGGAAAATGGCGCGGCGCTGGTGGCCGCCGGCGCCCACGCCCTGGCAGTTATCGAAGGCCTGTGGGGCCAAGCTGATGTACGCGCGGCCGCAGCGGGTTATGTACAACTATTTAACTTGTAGGAGTCTCTAGGCCTGTGGCAAAAACCATAACGCTACGTCCCCTCTCCCTGTGGGAGAGGGAGAAGGAACCTCTAATTAATTGCGTAACTGATCTTCTTTCCTGCCTAAGCGGGACGACCTCCCCAGAAAGTCACATGACCCATACATTAACTGCTCCATAAGACACCACTCAGGTACCTGACATCATGCCTACGCGCTCTTCTGCATTGTTCCAACAAGCCCGCCGCCACATTCCCGGCGGCGTCAATTCACCGGTACGCGCCTTCAAGAGCGTGGGCGGCGACCCACTGTTTTTTGCCCGCGGCCTGGGCGCGCACTTGTGGGACGAGGACGGTAAAAAATATATCGACTACGTCGGCTCCTGGGGGCCCATGATCCTCGGCCACGCCCATCCGGCGGTGATCGCCGCGGTGAAAAAGGCGGCGGACAACGGCCTCGGTTTCGGCGCCCCCACGCGCATCGAGACCGACATGGCGGAGCGGGTGTGTCAATTGATGCCCTCCATCGAGAAGATCCGCATGGTCAGTTCCGGCACCGAGGCCACCATGAGCGCCATTCGTCTCGCGCGGGGTTTTACCGGGCGCGACAAGATCGTGAAATTCGAGGGCTGTTACCACGGCCATTCCGACTCGCTGCTGGTGAAGGCCGGCTCCGGCGCCCTCACCCTGGGCGTGCCCACGTCCCCCGGCGTGCCGGCGGCCCTGGCGGAACTGACCCTGACCCTGGAATTTAATAACATCGACCAGGTACGCGAGGTCTTTGCCAAACACGGC
>JAYSOL010000278.1:0-4446 GCA_043723045.1 Gammaproteobacteria bacterium
GTCGGCCACGAACACCACACCATCGGCGCGCGACAGAACCGCCTTGCGTGTGCCGTCATGCGCCACCTGGCCCGGCACCGTGAAGAGTTTGAATTTCACCAGCAACCCGGAGGGCGCCGTGAAACCGACCGGCAGCAGGTCGAAAAACAGCGTGCGGTCGTTCTTGGTCTCGAGCGTCATGATCTCGCCGCGGTGCACGGGTGCAATCAAATCGTGCAGACGCATCAGGTTACTGGTCTTGCCGCTTTGCGCCGGGCCGTAATACACCAGTTTGATCGTGAGCTTTGCCTTTTCCTCGTCGTACTCCATGTCCCTCACTCACTCCCGCTGTCATCGAGAAGAATCGCGCCGTCGTTGCCGCGCTTCACCTGGGTGATACCTGGATGCTCTCGCTCCAGGCGCTCCAGCTCGTTCCGCTGCCGATGGAGTTGTTCTTGTTGCGCACGCAACTGGTCGGCGAGGCGCCGGTTGTCGAGCAGCGCCGCGCGATGCGCCAGGGCCTGGGCCACCGTCGTACGCAACTCGTAGTCCTGCCAGGGCTTGGTGATAAAACGATAGATATGCGCATCGTTGATCGCACCGAGCAGCGCCTCGAGGTCGGTAAAGCCGCTGAGGATCAGGCGCATGGCATCCGGCTGAAGGCTGCGGAAGAGGGTGAGAAAACTCACCCCGTCCACCTCCGGCATGCGGTAGTCGGAGATCGCGAGGGCAAAGTCCATGTCCTTGGCACAGGCCAGGGCCGAGGCCGCATCGGTAAAGACCTCCAGGTCATACGGCTCCGACGCAAACACGCGGCGCAGCGCGCTCAGGATATTCGGCTCGTCATCCAGCAACAGGATGCGGCTTCGGGCTTGGACGTTATTTTCTGACATGGACGGTATACCCCCGGTCTTCTTCGCGTTCGAAATACCTTATCTTGTCGATCACTGCGGCGTTCAGTTCACGACCCTTCGGCAACAGCAGCATGCCCTTGCCGTTCAGCAGGTCACTTGCCAGGACCATGCCCGGGCGCAGGTTATCCGAGGAGAGATACAGCTCCGTGGCCTCAGCGGCCTTGACCGGCGATTCATCGAGCAGCTTGACGAAGGCATCGACCACCCGTGGGTCATAGCGCTGCCCCCGGTTTTCGATGAGGAAGGCGCGCGCCTCGGCCGCGGACCGCTTGCCATCCACCAACGTGCCGCGCTGCAGGGCATCGTAGTCGTTCGCCACGGCCAGCACGCGTGCACCGAGCGGGATCTTTTCACCGGCCAGGCCATCGGGGTAACCCAGGCCATCGAAGCGCTCGTGGTGGCCGCGTATCAGCAGCGCCGCATCATTCAGCGGCTCCAGGGCAAGCAAGGCCGCCTGCCCGGTGACGGGGTGTCTGGCGAAGGATACACGCTCGGCAGCCGACATGGCTGTATAGGGTTTATTGATCAGCCCGTCCGCCAGGCCGATCTTGCCGATGTCGTGCAGGAGCCCGGCATACAGCACGTCTTGCACATCGATATCGCTCATACCCAGACGCCGGGCAAGGCCGCGCGCCTGATCGGCGACGCGCCGCGAGTGGCCGGAGAGCTCGCCCTCGCGCAGTTCGATCAGGTTGGCGAACACACGCACCGAGGTCAGGAAGCTCTTCTTGAGCTCCTCGTGCGTCACCTGCAACTGTCCCAGGACCTGGCGAATCTCCTGCGTTTGGGCCGCGACCCTGGTCTCGAGATTGGCATTCAGGTCCTTGAGCTGCACATTCTGCTCCGCCACCCGCGCCTCGAGACGCTGCTTTTCGAGCGCCTGCTGCACCGTGATGCGGATGTCGTTATCCTCCCACGGCTTACTCAGGTAACGGTAGATATTGCCCTTATTGACCGCCGCCACCGCCGAGGCGAGATCGGCGTAGCCGGTCAGCAGGAGGCGCACCACCTGCGGCCAGCGCACCGCGGCCTGTTCGAGAAATGCCGCGCCGTCCATCTCCGGCATGCGCATGTCGGAGATGATGAGATCGACCTTCTCTTTAGCGAGGATCTCCAGTCCCAGGGCGCCGCCGGTCGCCGTCAGGATGCGATAGCCCGCGGGCCGGAACAGCCGCTGCAGAGACGACAGAATATTCGGCTCGTCGTCCACCAACAGCAGCGTGGCCTGCACGGTCGGCTGCACCGGTGTGTTTGCGCTGCTCATGTACCCGTCTCCCTTGGTCTTTCGGTCAGCTGACTCTCATGTCCCTGCCCCACCGGCACCCACACCCGAAAGGTGGTCCCCTTACCGGGCTCGCTCGCGACATCGATGCGGCCGTGGTGTTTGGTCACGATGCCATAGGAAAGGGATAGCCCAAGTCCGGTGCCTTTGCCCACCGGCTTGGTGGTGAAGAACGGTTCGAAGATGCGCTTTTGCACCTCCGCCGGCATGCCCAGACCGGTGTCGCGGATCTCGACGAACACGCCGTCGCCGTCGGTGCCGGTCTTGAGGGTGATGGTGCCGCGGGTCTCGATCGCCTGGGCGGCATTCACCAGCAGGTTCAGGAACACCTGGTTCAACTGCGCGGGGATGCACTCGATGGGCGGCAAATCGCCATAGTCCTTCACGATCTCGGCCTTGTACTTGAGTTCGTTGTGCACGATGTTGAGGGTCGAATCAAGCCCGGAGTGCAGGTCGGCCTGCTGCCACTCGGCGCGGTCGACGTGCGAGAACTCCTTCAGGTCCTGCACGATCTTCTTCACGCGCGTGACGCCCTCCTGCGATTCCTTCACCAGATTGAGCATGTCCTCGCGCAGAAAGGCGATGTCGAGGGTCTGTTTGAGGGTTTCGATCTCGGCCTGGAGCGCCGGCTGGGTGGCGATCACGGCATCGGCCTTCTGGTAGGTATCGAGCAGGCGCAACAGGTCGTTCACATAAGCCTGCAGGGTGCCGAGGTTGGAGTTGACGTAACCGACCGGGTTGTTGATCTCGTGCGCGACGCCGGCGGCGAGCTGGCCGATGGAGGCCATCTTTTCGCTTTGCAGGAGTTGGGATTGGGTTTGTTCGAGTTGCTGATACATCCGGGAAAGCTCGGTGATGCGCAGTCGGGCATCGTTGTGCAGCCGCAGGTTTTCCACCACCAAGGTGATCAGGTTGCAGATCATGTTGCCGCGCGCCAGGTCCTCATCCGTAAAGGGTGATGCCCCCTGCTCGCGGTTGAGGCTCATCACGCCAATCAGGTCCTTGCCGGACAGCAGGGGCATGCACATGGCCACGACCGGGATGCCACTGTCGCCGCGCTTTTTCAGATTACGAAAGCGCGGATCGCCGGCGATGTCGCCATTCAGGAGCAGGGGCTGACGCTGGACCGCCACCCAGCCGAGCACACCATCGCCATAAGCAACACTGCTGCCGATGGCCGATATGGGAATGCGGGTGCCAGCCACAATGCGCAACTGCTGCTCGGCGTCATACGCAAATGCCAGGCTGCCGCTCGAGGCGTGGTAGCCGGAAACGATATGTGCGAGCAATTCCTGCGCCGCCTGGGTGTCCGAGCACGACGTCGCTCGTTCCTGCCCGATGCGGAACAGGTTGTATATCCATGTCAGTGACAATTGTGTATCGGTGGAGTCCATTCACAGCTCCGGGTATTCTCTGGCGCAGCTCGCACGTGCGAACCGGGCTCTTCGCCTGGCAATCTGCAAGCTTTACTACAATCTGACGCAGCTCGGCCCCTTGCTATAGGCTTATCGCCCCGTGCCATGACCCACCATGCAGCCATTGGGTGACGCCCGCGCCAGAAAAGCGCGAACAGCCATTGAACATAAGGAAAAGAGCAATTTTCATGCCATACACCCAGAGGCTTTTCTCCTACGCGAGACAGCCAGGGGTGAATGGGCCTAGAAAAGCGGTTAACTCGATGGATGAACGCGGATTAACGCAGTTGAAACATAGGGCTGTCCCATCAAGGCGCGCCGGACGGCGGCGCGGTTTTGTTGGCGCTCGCGCCGCTGCGGCTCTGGTTTTCGATGATCTGGTAAAAACTCTCGCCCTTCTTCACCATGCCGAGCTCCAGGCGCGCACGCTCCTCCGCCGACGCCAGTCCCTGCTTGAGATCCAACACCTCCGCCTCGAGGGCGCGGTTATGCTGGCGCAGATTGGCGTTCTCCGCCTTCTGCACGGCGATCTCGGATTTCAGTTTCCACAGGGAGACCAGACCACCGCTGCCTAACCATAAGGGGTATTGCAGCACGATCAGCAGCCCGAACAGGACGTAGACAACGATCTTCACTGCCAGGGGGCGTGGGCCGCTGGCCATGGGTCTAGCGGGCTAGCATGGGAAACGCGCTACGACCGGCATACACCGCTCCGGCACCGAGCTCTTCTTCGATGCGCAGCAGCTGGTTGTACTTGGCGACACGGTCGGAGCGCGAGGCGGAACCGGTCTTGATCTGACCGGTGCCCGTGGCCACGGCGATATCCGCGATGGTGGTGTCTTCGGTCTCTCCGGAG
>JAYSOL010000279.1:0-1598 GCA_043723045.1 Gammaproteobacteria bacterium
CCCAGAGGGCATCATCCGCCCCTACACACAGCTTTAAGTTGGCGTCATTCCGGTCAGGCGTATTTATCCCGCCCGTGCATCCCTGTTACCATCTCTTCCATGCCGGTGCTTATTTCTCAAGCTAAGATTCCCTGGCGCTGGCCAACCAGCGTGCCAGCCTGCGCACTATGGCTTACCCTTATGTTTGTCCCAGCGGTGACGCACGCAGGCCCCGACCCGCTGACTTACGAAGAACAGACCCTGGTGGTGGGTGGCACTGCTGTCGTTGCCCGCGTGCCCAAGGGATTTCGACTCACGTTATTGACGGACCAACTCGACGGTCCGCGCCTGCTGACCTTCGCGGACAACGGCGATCTTTTTATCGGCGCCAAGTCTGGCAGGGTCTATCGCATGGCACCACCCTATACGTCCCCCGAGGTTTTGGTCACGCTGAATAACTATCCGCATAGCGTGGCGTTGCGACGTGGTGAACTGCTGATTGCATGCACCGATGGTTTGTATCGTGCCCCTTACCAGCCCGGTCAGAAAGAAATCCCGGCAAAGTCGGTGACGCTGCTGGCGCGTCTACCCGGCGGCGGCGGACATAACAGCCGCAGCGTCGGCGTCGGCCCCGACGGCCGGGTGTATGCGAGCCTCGGGATACAAGGCAATTGCAGCGATCAATATCTCGATGCGAGTTATCCCTTCGACGAGCGACGCGGCGGGGTATTGGTACTGCGCGAAACCGGCGGCAAGGCACAATGGGAGACATTTGTCTCAGGCCTGCGTAACCCTGTGGGCTTTGCCTGGCAACCACAAACGGGGGTTATGTATGCCAGCAATAACGGGCCCGATCACCTGGGTTATGAGCAGCCGCCGGAATATTTCAGCCGCCTCACCGCCGGATCCTTTCACGGCATGCCATGGTTTCAGTTCGATGGACAGCGGCTGCGGCGCGACGACTGCGCATCCAGCCGGCCGCCACGACCCCAGGCGGAAGTGGTCGCCCCCGTCGCCACCTTCCCGCCGCGCAATGCGCCCATGGGGGTCACCTTTGTACCGCCCGGTGCGATGAGCAAGCCATTGGCCTTCGATGCCATCGTCGCGCTGCATGGCTCCTGGGCCACCCGGCCCGGCGGCGGTTACCTCGGCGCCGACGCCACGCGGCGGCCACCGAAGATCGTCGCCGTGCGTTTCAACAACGGTGAGGCACAGCGCGTCGATGATCTCGTGACCGGCTTTCAGCTGGCCAACGGCGAGCGCTGGGCCCGGCCTGTTGGCGTGGCCATCGGCCCCGACGGTGCGCTGTATTTCACCAGCGACGGCGGTACCCATGGGCTGTTTCGCTTGGGAGTGAAATGACGAACTGCTATAAGGGCATGCAATCGTGATAAAACCCCTATTTGCGTCGATATGGTTGTGCCTGTGGATGCTGTGCCCGTTGTCGGCACTAGCCGCGGCGGATGCCCACATGACCTACATCGACGCACAGATCGCCGCGCATGCGGAACAAAGCGGCGCCTACGTATTGGACAAAGGTGAAGAGGCGCTGCTCGCCCGCGCCTGGCTGGCCGACCATGCCCAGCACTCCATCGAGGTGCAGTACTTCATCTGGAGCA
>JAYSOL010000280.1:0-2914 GCA_043723045.1 Gammaproteobacteria bacterium
CCCACGACCAAGTGTTCGACAATAGGCGGTTTTATGTCCTTCCCGTGTGAGGCAAAAAGTTGGGGGGAAGGGTTGACGGGGAACAGAGTATCTACAAAACCAGCGCCGCGTGATCAACGGCGGTATGTTCAGAAACGCTTGATGACCCACATCGGGACCTTGACGCTCGGCGCAAAATCGCTGCGGCTGAATTGTCCGCTGCCCTCGTTGTCGATGAGGTAGTAGGGCTTGCCGTGTGCCGGGGTGACCTTGATCATATACAGCTGGCCCCGCACTCGGTATTCCTCGCGACGGTCCGCGCCCTGGGTAGTGATGGTGATTTCCGGTTCCACCTGGTCGGCGGGCGTCTCGGTCGCCGATTGTGCCTGGGACATGGGCGGTGGCTCCGGCAGTTCCTGGAGCTTGGGGTCGGCGGCCTGCGCCGTCAGGATGGCGACGCCGCTCAGGAGCGCGAGCACAGCAGAAATGGAATAGTGCATGGCGTGGTGGTTTGCATCCTTGTCTAAAGATTGAGTTGCTTCTCTTCTTCCTCGGCGGACGGTCCGAAACCGCGGCCTTCGTAATAACGGAAGATGGCGTCGAGGACATCCTGCGGCTTATCGAGTACTATAAAAAGGTCGAGATCACTCTTGCTGATGACGCCTTCCGGCACCAGGGTGGACTTCATCCAGTCGATGAGTTTTTCCCAGAACGGTGCATGCATGAGGATGATGGGGATGCGCCGGCTCTTGCCGGTCTGCACCAGGGTGAGAATTTCCGCCAGCTCGTCCAGGGTGCCGAAGCCGCCGGGGAGCACGACATACGCTGAGGCGAATTTCACGAACATGACCTTGCGCGCGAAGAAGTGGCGGAAGTTAAGCCCGATGTTCTGGTAGGCGTTGCCGGATTGCTCCTGCGGCAGGTTGATGTTCAGGCCGATGCTGGGGGACTTGCCGGCGTAGGCGCCTTTGTTCACCGCCTCCATGATGCCCGGACCGCCGCCGCTGACCACCGAGAAGCCGGCGTCCGACAGCATGCGCGCCACCTGTTCCGCCAGGGCATAATACGGGTGGTCCACCGGTGTGCGCGCGGAGCCGAAGATGCTGACGGATGGCGCGATGCGTGCCAGGCGCTCGAAACCTTCGACGAATTCCGCCATGATCTGGAAAATCTTCCACGATTCCCGCGACAGTATTTTCGAGGACGTGGTGAAGGAGGCGATGGGTTTTTCGGGGGCAGGCATTTTGTTTTCCATAGACGGCAGTTGTAGCACAAAGCAGGAGATTGTCACAGCATGAACAAGCCTAAACCCCTGGTGCTGGTGGATGGCTCATCCTATCTCTATCGGGCGTTTCACGCCATGCCCAACCTGAATAATTCGCGCGGCGAACCGACCGGCGCCGTCTACGGCGTGACCAACATGCTGCGCAAGTTGCTGAACGATTATGAACCGGAGCATATCGCCGTGGTGTTCGATGCGCCGGGCAAGACGTTTCGCGACGAACTGTTCGAGCAATACAAGGCGCACCGACCCTCCATGCCGGATGAATTGCGCAGCCAGATCGAGGCGCTGCACGCCATCGTCGAGGCCATGGGCCTGCCGCTGCTGATGATATCCGGTGTGGAGGCGGACGACGTCATCGGTACCCTCGCCGCGCAGGCAACTGGTAACGGCATGCACACGTTGATCTCCACCGGCGACAAGGATATGGCCCAGCTGGTGGACGAACACGTCAGCCTCATCGACACCATGAAGGACGCGCATTACGACCGGCAGGCGGTGATCGACAAGTTCGGCGTGCCGCCGGAGCGCATCGTCGAGTACTTGGCGCTCATCGGCGATACCTCGGACAACATCCCCGGCGTGCCCAAGGTCGGCCCCAAGACCGCCGTCAAGTGGCTGCAGGAGTACGGCTCGCTGGATGCCCTGGTGCAGCACGCCGCGGATATCGGCGGCAAGGTCGGGGAGAACCTGCGTGCGTCCTTGGGATTCCTGCCGTTATCGCGCCAGCTCGCCACCATCAAGTGCGATGTGTCGCTGCCGTTGCAGGCACCGCAACTCAAGCGCCAGCCGCCGGATACAGCACGCCTGCGTGAGTTGTATCAGCGCATGGAGTTCAAGAGCTGGCTCGCCGACCTGGGCGGCGCCAATGCGCAAGCGGCGGCGCCCAACGTGACCAATAGTGACCACGGTTACGTCACGTTGACCGATATGGCGGAGCTCGACACGTGGATCGCCCGCCTCCAACGCGCGCCGCTGTTCGCCTTCGACACCGAGACCACGGACCTGGATGTGATGAACGCCGAGATCGTCGGCGTGTCGTTTACCGACGTCGCCGGCGAGGGCGTGTATGTCCCGCTCAAGCACGAGTACCCCGGCGCGCCGCAACAGCTCGATCGCGCCGCGGTGCTGGCGAAACTCAAGCCCTTGCTGGAAGACCCGGCGCACAAAAAAGTCGGCCAGAATCTCAAGTACGACATGAGCGTGCTGGCCAACTACGACATCCATCTCGCCGGCATCGAGTTCGACACCATGCTGGAATCCTATGTGCTCGACAGCACCGCCTCGCGCCACGACATGGACAGCCTGGCGCTGAAATATCTGGGACACAAGACCATCAAATACGAAGAGGTCGCCGGCAAGGGCAAGGGCCAGATCAACTTCAGGGAAGTGCCGGTGGAACAGGCGAGCGTGTATGCCGCCGAGGACGCGGATATCACCCTGCGCCTGCATCAACACCTGTGGCCGCGGCTGCAGGAAATCCCGACCCTGGCCAAGCTGCTGCGCGAGATCGAAATGCCCCTGGTGCCGGTGCTGTCGCACATCGAGCGCAACGGCGTGAAGATCGACGCCGCCATGTTGCGCCGCCAAAGCGGCGAGCTGGCGCAGCGCGTGATCGAGATCGAGCGCGCGGCATATGCGCTCGCCGGCCAA
>JAYSOL010000281.1:0-2625 GCA_043723045.1 Gammaproteobacteria bacterium
ACCAACTCTTCGCCACTCACCAGCGGCCGGTCGGCGGTGATGAGAAACGGAACAAAGTTGCCGTTCTCCACCTGCTCTGGCGCCGTGATCGTTAAGCTCGGCAGCGTCTCTGCTGAAGGAGTGATGCAGGCGCCCACACCCACCAGGGTGGCGAAGAATAGCATCATCAAACCAAAATTTACTTTCATGGACAACGGCGCAGCTCCTATTGAATAAACGCCCGGCCCGAGCGGCGTCTGCACCACAAGTCTACCAGCGCAGCGCGGGTTAGTATAAAAGGATAGGAAAAAAATGCCACCGCCCATAACGCGAAACGCCGCAATCATCGGCTGACAGTACATATTTCACCCTGGCCCACGGGCGTGCGCCAGACTAGGCGCCCTCGGCAAAAAACGCCTGAACGACCGCCGGGTCGTGGGTGCGGCGCAGCGGCGGCAGGCTGGCAAGGAAAATTTTTCCATAACCCTTGCTGAGCAAACGTGGGTCACACAGCATTAACACGCCTTTGTCATGCACATCGCGGATCAAACGTCCCGCCCCCTGCTTCAACGCAATCACCGCGTTGGGCAGCTGGTACTCCATGAAGGCACTGCGCCCTTCCCGTTCCATGGCCTCACCCCGTGCCTGCAACACCGGATCGTCCGGTGAGGCGAAGGGCAGCTTGTCGATGATCACCGTGGACAGGGCCTCGCCGCGCACATCCACCCCCTCCCAGAAACTGCTGGTCCCCAAAAGGACGGCGTTGCCGAGATCGCGGAAACGCTGCAACAACTCGGAACGTGGCGCACTGCCCTGGACCAACAAGGGATACGCGATGCGTCCGGACAGCAGCTCCGCGGCCAACTTCAAGGCGCGATGGCTGGTGAACAACATAAACGCGCGGCCGCGGCTGGCCTCGAGCACCGGTATCGCCAGCTCTACCACACGCTCGGTGTAGTCCGGCACCGACGGTGGTGGCAGGCCGCGTGGCACGTAGAGTAACGCCTGGGTCGCGTAATCGAAGGGACTTTCCCACTGCGCCGTCTCCGCCTCGTCCAGACCGAGCTGCGACTGAAAATGACTGAAGCTGTTACCGACGGCGAGGGTCGCCGAGGTGAATATCCACGCCTTCTTGCCGTCCGCCAGGCACTGATGGAACGGCGTGGCGATATCCATGGGCGTCATGCGCAGGACAAAATGTCGCACACTGGTTTCAAACCAGCGCACATGCTCGGGCGGCGGATGATCGCTCAACAGGAACACACGATCGAGCAGATCCTGGGAGCGGCGCCAGCAGTTGGCCAGGCCAGTGCCTTTGACGGCGGCACGCTCCAGCAATGTCGACAGCTGCATCAGTGCCGTGCGCGTAGCGTCCAGGGCGCCCTGAAAGGGTTTGTGTTGCTCGATCTTGCCCCACGCACCGCGGCGCGGCTCGACGCCCAGGGCCAGGCGCAAGTCCGCCACCGTCTTGTCGAGGCGGCGCGCCGCCGCCTCCAGCCCTTCCACTGCGCTGTGCTCCTTGTGTTCTTCGGTGATGCTATCCCGGCTCAGGCCCAGCAGCTGCTGGCTGCTCACGATGCTGCCAAAGAAATTCGACGCAATCTCCGGCAGCTGATGGGCCTCGTCGAAGATCACCGCCTCGACCCCGGGCAGGAGTTGACCGAAGCCTTCTTCGCGCAGCACCAGATCGGCGAAAAACAAGTGGTGATTCACCACCAGGATCTCCGCCGCCAGGGCCTCGCGCCGTGCCTTGTTGACGAAACAGCGGTTGAAGTGTTCACAAGTACTGCCGAGACAATTCTCCGGCGTGGACGTGACCTGCGGCCAGACATCCACATCCTCGGGCACGTCCGCCAGTTCGCTGGTGTCGCCACCGGCCGTGCGTCCGGCCCACTCGCGGATCTTGCGCAGGTTGTCGCTGCGTGCGGTATTGCCGAAGCGCGTCTCGATCTCGGCGCGCTCCAGACGATGCAGGCACAGATAATTCGCCCGGCCCTTGAGCAAGGCGGTGGTGACCGGCACGCCCAGGGCATCGCGGATCGTGGGAAGGTCGCGCTGGAACAGCTGATCCTGCAACGCCTTGGTGCCGGTGGAGATGAGTATTTTTTTGCCCGACAGAATGGCCGGCACCAGATAGGCCAGGGTTTTTCCGGTACCGGTACCGGACTCGGCGATAAACACCGCGTGGTCTTCGATCGCCTGTTCGATGCGCGCCGCCATATCCTGCTGCGTGGGGCGTGCGACAAACCCCGGCAGGCGTCCGCTTAACGGCCCGCCTTCGCCGAGGGCGTCGGCGCTAGCGGTTTGGACGGTCAGCAAAACATTGCTCCAGGCCTGCTTGCCAATCCGGCAGGCGCAGACCGAAAACCCGTTGGAGCTTGGCACCGCTCAGCACCGAATAGGCAGGTCGCGGCGCCGGGGTGGGATAGTCACTAGTAGGAATGGGCAACACGCGCACCCGGTCGGCCTTGCCCGCCAGCCGAATGATGTGACTGGCAAACTCATACCACGTGGCGCTGCCCCCGCAGGCGACATGATACAACCCGCAACGCGCCGTCTGCAGACGGCCGCCCTCGAACATCTGCTCCAACATGTCGAGGGTGGTCTCGGCCACCAGACGGGCAGAGGTCGGGCTGCCGGTCTGGT
>JAYSOL010000282.1:0-4909 GCA_043723045.1 Gammaproteobacteria bacterium
GCCGACTAGCCATCCATTTTGGGCATATTTGGGTGTACTTAGGGGCAGGGCTAGAGAATGGGTGTAATTGGGTGTATTATTGGTTACATGCTCCGTTCCGACACCCTCCAAATCACCCCGGAGATTCTGGGCCTGATCGCCAGGATCGACGAATTCAAAGGCGCCTGGCGCGCTTTGGGGACACTGGCGCCTGAACGATTGTCGGCTCTACGCCGGGTTGCCACCATCGAAAGCATCGGTTCGTCCACCCGTATCGAGGGCAGCAAGCTGTCCGACCGGGAGGTGGAGCAGTTGCTCTCGCATCTGGAGATCAAGTCCTTCGCCACCCGCGACGAGCAGGAGGTGGCCGGTTATTCCGAGCTGATGGACCTGGTGTTCAGCGTATGGCAGGACATCCCCTTCACCGAGAACCACATCAAGCAGCTGCACCAGATCCTGCTCCGCCATAGCGTGAAGGACACTTGGCATCGCGGCCACTACAAGACCAACCCGAACAGCGTCGCCGCCTTCGACGAAAACGGTGCCCAGACCCGCATCGTATTCCAGACGGCCACGCCCTTCGACACGCCGCGCCTGATGACGGAACTGGTCACATGGGTTCAGGAGCAGCGCGAGGCAGGTAACCTGCATCCGCTGTTGGTCATCGCCCTCAGCGTCGTGGTGTTTCTAGAGATCCACCCGTTCCAGGATGGCAACGGCCGGCTCAGCCGCGCGCTGACGACACTGCTGCTCCTGCAAACGGGCTATGCCTATGTACCGTACAGCTCGCTTGAGAGCGTGATCGAGCAAAACAAGGAAGCCTACTACTTGGCACTGCGGCAGACGCAGGGCACAATCCGCAGCGACGCGCCCAACTGGCAGCCCTGGCTGGTGTTCTTCCTGCGATCACTGGCCGAGCAGGTCGCGCGCTTGACGAAGAAGGTTGAGCGCGAGAGGCTTGTGTTGGCTTCCCTGCCGGAACTCTCACTGCAGATTGTGGAGTTTGCCCGCGAGCATGGCCGCGTCACCATCGGGCAGGCCATGAAACTGACCGGTGTGAGCCGCAACACCCTCAAGCAGCACTTCCGCGCGCTGGTCGAGCGCGGTCACCTGAAACAACGCGGTAGCGGGCGCGGCGTTTGGTACGAGTTGCGTTGAGTGATGCGCGGGATAAGTAATGAGACTCTGCGTTTGCCCGCATTAATAGCGGTACATTGAATGTGGCTGCGCTGTGTTTTGGAATGCAGGAGCGAGTTCCCGCTATTAAGGTTTAGTGCCCTGCCTAAGAACCATATTATAAAAGCGGTGGCAAGCCGCCGCACGCAAAAAAACTTGGCGCCCACGGAGATTTTGCCTGGGCGTATATCCCTCTTCATGCCGTTCATACTATAAGGAGTGCTTATGCTGACCCTGCCCGAGGCCCAGGCCGCCATCCAGGAGCGCATCACCCCCGCCGTCAAGGTGGAATCGGTGCCGTTGCGTCAGGCCCGCGGGCGTTACGCCGCCGAGGCGGTGCATGCGCGGGTGGATAACCCGGCGTTCGATAACTCCGCCATGGACGGTTACGCCTGCCGTACCGCCGACCTGGCGGCGCACGCCTACCGCCTGCCGCTGCAGGGAGAGTCGAGCTGCGGCAGTGCGCCAGGTGTGCTTGCCGCCGGCACCGCCATGCGTATCTTCACCGGCGCACCGTTGCCCGCGGGTGCCGACGCCGCGGCGATGCAGGAAGATGTCAGCGTCGAGAATGGTACGGCGCAATTTCCCACGGGCATCCGTCCCGGCAAAAATGTGCGGCGGCGCGGCGAAGACTTTCGTGAAGGCGAATTGTTGTATGCCCCCGGCCGCTGTTTTAGTGCTTACGATCTGGCGCTCCTGGCCACCGCCGGTATCGACCGGGTGTCGGTGTATACCCGGCCGCGCGTGCTGGTGATCGCCACCGGTGATGAACTGGTGGTGCCGGGCACGCCGCTCAAGCCCGGGCAGATATACGAATCCAACCGCCTGGCGACCCTGGTGCAATTGGAGCAGCTGGGGGCGGAGGCGCTGGACGGCGGCATGGTGCGGGACGACCCGCAGGCGTTGCGTGCCCTGCTCACTACCTGCGACGAGTACGATTTTGTCATCACCAGCGGCGGCGCCTCCGTCGGCGATCACGACCTGGTCAAGCAGGTGTTCGCCGAGATCGGCGAGATCAATTTCTGGAAGGTGAAGATCAAACCCGGCAAGCCGGTGGCATTTGGGCGCGTGGGTCAGCACACGCACTTTTTTGCCCTGCCGGGCAATCCGGTCTCCAGTCTCGTGACCTTCAAGCTGTTTGTCGAACCGGCGCTGGTGGCGTGGAGTCATGGCAGCCACCGTATGACGGAGTTGCCGGCGCGGGCGGCGAATGCCTTCCGCCGCTCGGCCGGACGCATGGAATTCCTGCGCGCCCACCTGACCACGGAAAACGGCCAGCTCCTGGCCACGGCCTTGCCCGGCCAGGGTTCACATATGCTGGGCACGCTGCGTCAGACTAACGGGTTTATAAAAATCGGCGAAGACAGCAGCGGCTTTGCGCAAGGCGACGCGGTGATCGCCATCCCCCTTGGTATGGATCTGGCGTGATAGTTGTCCTGGAAAAGCCGCTAACCGCTGATGAACGCAGATAGACGCGGAAAGGACATGCTCGCGGTGCGCCACACCTGAACAAGCTATCTGCATGCAGACAGAAAAAGGCCGCGCACTGCGCGGCCTGAGCAGGCGTTATTGTCTATCTGGCAGAAAAGCGGTGGGGTGAGTGACAGCCCAGGCATTCCCCCGGATTCCTCGGGTGGCTGCCCTGCGACAGGGCTGCAGTGTGACAGACCAGGCAGCGATCCTTGCCCACGACATAGCCGCTAGCGCCGACCCCCGTGTAGTAACCGGTCAGGTTCGGTTTGGGTTTGCCCACATCGGTGGCGGTGTGCGTACCGTGGCAGGCGTTGCACTTGACCATGACATGGGTCATGAGCGATTTGGAATAGCCGTCCAGGAGTGTCGCGTTATTTTCATGGCAACCGCCCGTGAGGCACGAATAGCTGTACTCCACGGCGAAGCTGGTGTCGTAGATCTGGGTTGTGGTGGTCGTGCCGCCACCACCGCCGGCACCGCCTGGACCGGCCCAGGCCGGAGGCATGGCAGCGAGTGACATCGCCGTCAGCATGATGGTGACGAGTGTGTTGCAGCGTAGCGTCTTGTGGTTCATCGTCGGATTCCCCCGTTATGCTTTGGCTATATTGACGGCGCAGTGTTTGTAAATCGGCTGGCCACAGACCGGATCGACCCAGTTGATGGTGAGGCGGTTCGTCGCCACCCGGCGGCCGCCGTTCTCGGCAACGTCGATCGGGTCGAGATCGCCGAAGTGCATGAGCATGAAGACCTGGCCGCGGGCGACAGTGCCGGTGACGCGGCACTTGAGCGTGATACTGCCGCGCCGCGAGGTGACCCTGACCAGGTTGCCGGTGACCACCCTGAGGGCAGTGGCGTCGTCCGCGTGGATCTCCACATAGTTTTCCGGCACCATCTCGTGCAGTTGCGCGATGCGTTTGGTCTTGGTGCGCGAATGGAAGTGCTCGATCACGCGGCCGCTATTGAGCCAGTAAGGATAGGTGCTGTCCGGAACCTCCGGCGGCGGCACGTAATCCACCGCCCACAGGTAGGCGCGGCTGAGATTGTCCGGATCGATCCAGGCGGCGGTCGGTGTCTTGCCATACTGCGCGCGCCCCCAGTTGGTATTGAACTTGCCGTCGGTGTACAGGCGTTTGCCACCGAGCACATTGCCGGTGGTTGACGGCCAGGCGATACCATTATTGCTTTCCAGGTTGGCGTAGGTCATGCCGCTCATGTCGCAGACCTTGCCGCTCGAAATCTTTTTCCATTCGTTGAAGGCGGCTTCCTGGGTGGTATAGGCGATGAGCGAGTTGCCGTTCTTATCGCGGAAACGCGGATCGAGCGCGGCGAGTTTGTCGGCCACCATCTTGATGATGTCGAAATCCGAATAGGCGCCATAGCTCGGCCGCAGGTCGTAGCCCGGCGGATTCACCGCCTTGCGGCCGAGATTGACGCGGCGTTCGGAGCAGGTGTAGGTGCCGTCCTTCTCACCCCACTGTGCCGCCGGCAGGAACAGGTCGGCGAAGTGCTTGGTCTCCATCGGGTCGTACAAGTCCTGCACCACCACGAACGGCCGGCGCGGATTGGCGTAGTCGAGATAGGCGTACAGCTTGTTCAGGTCGGGCGCGGTGACCGCCGGATTAGTGCAGGCATTCCAGAAGACCTTGAGCTGGCCGTTGCGCATCATGTCCACCATGCTGCCGATGGCCGGCTGCAGGTCCTTGTTGGACGTGATGATGGTGGTGGCGTGCGCCGGTATGCGGCCGGCCGGGACATTCCACAGGGTCTCCAGTTCGGCGATGTGCGTCGGATTGTAATAGTTGCGGTAGCCCGAGAGGCTGGACGAGCCGCCGGCCTCGCGGTTGCTCATGGCGGTGGCCTGGCCGGTGATGCTGAACGGCGCCGAGCCGGCGCGACCGATCTTGCCGGTGATGAGGTGCATGGCGCACAGCAGACGCACCGTGTCGGTGGCGCCCATGGATTGGTACACGCCCTGCAGGAACAGGGACAGCACTTCGGTCGAGGTGCCGATCCACTGGGCCGCCTTCTGGATGTCCGCCGCGGCAAGGCCGGTGATGCCGGAGACGTAATCCGGCGTATAGGTACCGACCTTCGCCGCCAGCGCGGCATAATTCCGGGTGCGCGCGCCGATGTAGCCGGCGTTGACCCAGTTATTGGCGATGAGCTGCTGCAGGATGCCGTTCATCAGCGCCACGTTGGTGCCGGGTCGGAGCTGTAGGTGCAGATCGGCGCTGCGCGCGGTCGGGGTGCGGCGCGGATCCACCACGATCAGCTTGGGCGC
>JAYSOL010000283.1:0-2074 GCA_043723045.1 Gammaproteobacteria bacterium
TGCGCTGGTATCTGGCGCAAAACGACTGGATCAAGGCGGTGTGTTCGGAAAAACATCAGACGTGGCTGGAAACGAATTACGCGGCGCGCGATGCGGCCGCCAACAACGGAGGAGTAAAGTGAAGGGAATTATCCTTGCCGGCGGCGCCGGTACGCGTCTCGCCCCCCTGACCCAGGTGATCAGCAAGCAGCTGTTGCCGGTGTATGACAAACCCATGGTGTATTACCCCCTGTCCACGCTGATGCTGGCGGGCATCCGCGAGATCGCCATCGTCTCCACGCCCCAGGACCTGCCGCGGTTCCGCGATCTGTTCCGTGACGGCCGTCATCTCGGGGTGCGCTTCGAGTACATCGAGCAGCCGCGTCCCGAAGGCATCGCCCAGGCGTTTATTCTGGCGCGCTCATTCATTAACGGCGCATCCGTGGCCCTGGTGCTGGGCGACAATATTTTCTATGGCCATGGCTTGGCGCAGCAGACGCAGCAGGCGTCACACCTTGAGCGCGGCGCCACGGTGTTTGCCTATCGCGTACGTGACCCACAGCGTTATGGTGTGGTGGAATTCGACGCCGACGGCCGCGTTTTAGATATCGTGGAAAAACCCAAACAGCCGCGCTCGGACTACGCCGTCACCGGCCTGTATTTCTACGACGACCGCGTGTGCGATATTGCAGCAGGGCTCAAACCCTCACCCCGCGGCGAGCTGGAGATTACCGATGTCAATCGGGTCTATCTGGCCGACGGCACCTTGCGCGTGGAACGTCTGGGCCGCGGCGCCGCCTGGTTGGATACCGGTACCCACGAGTCGTTGCATCAGGCCGCCAATTACATCCAGGTCATCGAGGCGCGGCAGGGACTGAAGGTGGCGTGTATCGAAGAGGTGGCTTTTGAAATGGGTTACATCGATCAGACGCAGCTGGAGAAACTGGCCGCCGGCATGGGCCATGAATACGGCGCTTACTTGCGCGACGTGGCGGCCCATGGCCGCGAGGGCAACTGAACATGGATATTATCGACACCCCGCTTGCCGGTCTCAAGGTGCTACAGCCGAAGGTCTATGCCGATGCGCGCGGTTATTTTCTCGAACTGCATAACCGGCGCGGCTTGCAGAATCTCGGCTTCAGCGAGGCGTTTGTGCAGGACAACCTGTCGTTTTCGAAGCGCGGCGTGCTGCGCGGTCTGCATTATCAGTATCCGGGATGGCAGGGTAAATTGGTGAGCGTGATCACCGGCGAGATTTATGACGTGGTGGTGGATATCCGCAAGGATTCGCCCACCTTCGGTCAGTGGCATGGCGAGGTGTTGTCCGTGGACAACCACAAACAGTTGTACGTACCGGCTGGCTTCGCCCACGGATTTTGCGTCACCAGCGAGGCGGCGCACGTAATGTACAAGGTGACCGATTATTACAAACCGGAGCGCGAGCACACGTTGTTGTGGAACGACCCGGCGGTGGGCATCGCCTGGCCCGTCCAGCAACCGCTGCTGTCCGCCAAGGATGCCGAGGGCAAGCGGCTCAGGGATCTGATACTCCCGGCATGAAGATCCTGCTCTTCGGTCACCATGGACAACTGGGCTCGCTCCTCGCCGACCGGTTGCCGCGGCTTGGCACGCTGGCCACCTACGATCAGCACGAGTGCGACCTGGCGGATCCCGTGGCGTTGCGCCGGGTGATCGAGCAGGAGCGCCCCGGCATTATCGTCAATGCCTCGGCCTATACCGCCGTGGACCAGGCCGAGTCGGACGCGGCCAGCGCGCGGCGCGTCAACGCGGACGCACCGGCGGTGATGGCTGAGGCCGCGGCGGCGCAGGATGCGCTGCTGGTGCATTATTCCACCGACTACGTCTTTGATGGCCAGGCGCACACCCCCTACACCGAAGATTCCGCCACCCACCCCCAGGGCGTGTACGCCACCACCAAGCTCGCCGGCGAACAGGCGGTGGCGGCGGGTTGTGCGCAGCATCTTATTCTGCGTACCGCCTGGCTCTATTCCCACCACGGCAAAAACTTTTTCAAGACCATGCTGCGGCTGGCTTCGGCCCGCACGGAGTTGCGCGTGGTGAACGACCAGACCGG
>JAYSOL010000284.1:0-9474 GCA_043723045.1 Gammaproteobacteria bacterium
TACATGGGCGAGCGGTCGAGCCCGCCACGAATGATGGCGTGGGTTGACTCGTTGGTATGGGTGATATGGCAGGGGACCTGGCGCGGATGCTGTGTGCGATCGCCCATGAACGAGAACACCGGCGTGGGTGTATCCCCCGGTTGTGGCTGCATCACCGTGTAATCGAGGCTGCGCCCGTCGATGCGCGGCGGCGTGCCGGTCTTGAGCCGCCCCACGGGCAGCGCCAGTTCCCGCAGACGCGCGGACAAGGTATTGGCCGGTGGATCGCCGGCGCGCCCACCCTGATAATTCGACAGGCCGATGTGGATCAGCCCGCCGAGAAAGGTACCCGTGGTCAGCACCACGGTACGCGCACGGAAGGCGAGCCCCATCTGCGTCACCACGCCGACGACCCGATCCTGCTGCACGATGAGGTCGTCCACGGCCTGCTGGAACAGGGTGAGATTTTCCTGGTTCTCCAGCACCCGGCGCACCGCGGCTTTATACAACACGCGATCGGCCTGGGCGCGGGTGGCACGCACCGCCGGGCCCTTGCGCGAGTTGAGGATGCGGACCTGGATGCCGGCGCGGTCGGCGGCACGCGCCATGACACCGCCGAGGGCGTCGATCTCTTTCACCAGATGGCCCTTGCCGATGCCGCCGATGGCCGGGTTGCAGGACATCTGTCCGAGGGTTTCGATATTGTGGGTGAGCAACAAGGTACGGCAACCCATGCGCGCTGAGGCCGCCGCGGCCTCGGTGCCGGCATGGCCGCCGCCGATTACGATAACGTCATAGGACTCTGAATACTGCATGGGCGTGGCCGTTAACGCAGACTGGGGCGCGGAATCTTATCACTGGTTAAATTTGCATACAAAGCAGGCAGCGGGCGGGCGCTGTGCCGATTTACTTTCCGATGCAAAAACTGGCAAAGATGCGGCCCAATAGATCGTCGGAGGTGAACTCACCGGTGATCTCTCCGAGGGCCTGTTGTGCCAGACGCAACTCCTCTGCCGCCAGTTCGCCGCGCTTCTGCTGGAGCTGTTGCCCAGCCTGCGCGGTGTAGGCGCGGGCGCGGGCGATGGCATCGAGGTGCCGGCGACGGGCACTGAAGGCGCCGGTCTCGGCGTTCTGAAAACCCATACAACGCTTGAGGTGGTCGCGCAAGGCGTCCAACCCCGCGCCGAGCTGGGCGGACACAGCGAGCGCCATGCCGCTGTCGGTGCTGTGGGCATCCTGCCCCGCACAGATGCCCGGGGTGCGTCCGCTCAAGTCTATTTTGTTATACACGAGGGTGTAGGGGATGGACGACGGCAATTGGCCGAGCAACGCTGTGCTGGCAGCCGTCTCGCCCTGGGCGTCATCCAATAGCAGCAGAATGCGGTCGGCCTGTTGCATGGCGCGTTGCGCACGGCGCACCCCTTCCCCCTCGACGTCGTCCGTGGTGACGCGCAGGCCGGCGGTGTCGATCAAGTGCAGGGGCATGCCATCGATCTGCAGATATTCCCGCAGCACATCCCGCGTGGTGCCGGGTGTGGCGCTGACGATGGCGCTGTCGCGCTCCGCCAGGGCGTTGAGCAGGCTGGATTTGCCCGCGTTCGGCCTGCCCGCCAGGACCACCGTCATACCCTCGCGCAACAAACAGCCTTGACGTGCATGGGCGATGAGGTCGTCCATCTTTCTTTGTAATTGTGCGCAACGCTGCGTCAGGGCACCGTCCGCCAGGAAGTCGATCTCCTCCTCGGGAAAATCGATGGCGGCTTCGATGTGCAGGCGCAAGGCAATGAGAGACTCCACCAGGGCGTGCACGTGGCGCGAGAACTCGCCCTCCAGGGAGCGCAGGGCGGCACGGGCCGCGGCCTCCGAACCACTTTCGATCAGGTCGGCGATGGCCTCCGCCTGGGCAAGATCGAGTTTGCCATTGAGAAACGCCCTTTCCGAAAACTCCCCTGGGCGTGCGGCCCGTGCCCCGAGTTCAAGGACCCGGCGCAGCAACAGGTCCAGCACCACCGGGCCGCCGTGGCCCTGCAGTTCCAGTACCTCTTCACCGGTAAAGGAGTGGGGGGCGGGAAAATACAGCGCCAGACCTTGGTCGATGTGATGGCCCGCGGCATCGACCCAGGTGGCCAGGGTGGCGTGGCGTGGGTCAGGCACGGATCCGATCAGGCCTTCGGCCAGGGACCGGGTGAGTGGACCCGAGATACGCAGGATGCCCACACCACCGCGACCCGCCGCGGTGGCTACCGCGGCGATGGTATCGGCGGTGGCACGCTGGGGCTTATCCATGGTGGGCCATGGGCAGCTATTTCTTGACGCCCGCCTCGACCTGACGGGTGATCATCCACTGCTGGGCAATGGACAAGAGATTCTGCACTACCCAGTACAAGACCAGGCCCGCCGGGAAGAAGGCGAAAAACACGGTGAACACCACGGGCAGGGCCATCATGACCTTGCGTTGCAGCGGGTCTCCCATCTGCGGACTCAGCAGTTGTGTGACCAGCATGGTGGCGCCCATCAAGACGGGCAGCACGAAATAGGGATCGGCGGACGACAGGTCGGTGATCCAGAGCGCAAAGGGCGCCTGGCGCATTTCCACGCTCTCCAGCAACACCCAATAGAGCGAGATGAACACCGGTATCTGAACCACGATGGGTAGGCAGCCGCCCAAGGGGTTGATCTTCTCGGTTTTGTACAACTCCATCATGGCCTGCTGTTGCTTCTGCTTGTCGTCGCCATAGCGTTCCTTGATGCTTTGCATCTTTGGCTGCACCCGACGCATGTTCGCCATGGATTTGTAGCTGGCGGCGGACAGCGGATAGAACACCAGCTTGATGAGGATGGTCAGGATGATGATGGCCCAGCCCCAGTTGCCGACCCATCCATGGATGTAGTTCAACAGCTGGAACAAAGGTGAGGCAATGACGGTCAGCCAATTAAAATCGACTGTGAGCTCCATGCCTTCTGCTTGTTTGATCAGGCGCCTGTGTTCCTTCGGACCGGCATACAACGTGGTGGTGATGTCCACGTCCTGGCCCGGCGCGATCTTGCTGGCGTTGACGGTTTTGTAGCCGAAGGCGTGGCGTCCACCGTCCTGGGTTTTGCCATAAAAGGTATTGACGCTCTCCGCCGGTGGCATCCACGCACTCACAAAGTAGTGCTGCAACATGGCCACCCAACCGCCCTTGACCTCACGGCTCAGGGGCTTCTTGGTCATGTCGTCGAAGGAGATCTTTTCGTACTTTTCTGCCGGGGTATAAATGGCGCCGCCCACATAACTGGGTGTAGTGCTCAGCATACTGTTCTGTTCCACATGGCTGCGCAGTATTTGGGCGTACAAATAGGCCTCCGCCGTCTGCTTGCCGCCGTTATGTATGGCGTAGTCCAGCTTCACGGCGTAACTGTCGCGCTGGAAGGTGTAGGTCTTTATCACGCGCAGACCATTGGGCCCGCTCCAGGATAATGGTATCTGGAGGCTGTCTTGTCCTGTCCCCAGGGAGTATTGAGTTTTAACCGCGTTGTACAACGATCTGTGATTGGGCCAATCAATCCCGTGGGCAACCAATCCGGTCTGGGTGATATAGAGCTCATTTCCGGATTCGGACAGCAGTTCGAAGGGCACATCCGGTTCTCCGGCCTTGGCCGGATGTTTACGTAATGCCAAACGCCGCAGATCGCCGCCGAGGGTATCGATTTCTGCAATATAGAGATCGGTGGTGACGGTAATGCGTTTCGCACTTTGTGTCACGGCGAGGTCCGTGGCCTGCGCCGTCGGAACGGAGCCGTCGCCTGTCTTGGGGGCTGACGGTACGTCGCTGTTGCCCGGTGCCGCTGTGCTGGGTGCGGAGACGCCGATCGGCGGTGCGGGGGCATATTGCTGCTCCCAGGCCTGCCATAACAACATAAGCACCATGGAAAGGGCTAGAAAAAGGATGAGGCGCTGGTTATCCATGCTGGGTTTTTGTTCCGCTCTTCTGTTTCGATGGGGGCACGGGGTCATAGCCGCCGGGATGCCAGGGGTGGCAGCGCAGCAGGCGTGCGCCCGCCAGCCAGCTGCCTCTCAGGGCGCCGTGGTGTTCGATGGCATCGAGGGCATAATGGGAACAGCTCGGATAGAAACGGCAATGGTTGCCCAACCATGGGCTGATCAAGTAGCGGTAGCCGCGGATCAGTAGCGTCAGGAGCTTCTGCATTGCCGTTGTATTCTTTCCCAGTGCTGTTGCAGTGCGGCCTTGAGCGTTTTGTTGTCGCTCTTGGCGGCCTCCGGTCGGGCGATCACCACCAGGTCCACACCACACAACGTTAGTCGATGTTGGCGGAAGGACTCCCGCACCTGTCGCTTAATGCGGTTTCTTTGCACCGCCCTGGGAGAGACCTTGCGAGAGACCGTGATGCCCAGGCGCGCCTGAGGTAACTGGTTGGGGGCGGTGTAGACACTGAACAGTGTATCGTTGGTTTTTTTCCCACCGCGCAGCACCGAGGTAAAACCGGTGCTGGCCAAGAGGCGGCATACCTTCGGCAACCCCAGCCGCGGTGAAAACAAGCTCAGGCGCTGAGTTTGGAGCGACCCTTGGCGCGGCGGGCACGTATCACGGCACGCCCGCCGGGGGTGGCCATTCTGGCGCGGAATCCGTGGGTGCGCTTGCGCTTTAACACGCCGGGTTGGTAAGTTCTCTTCATCTGATGCCTGCTTCATTATCGGTGAGCGGAAAGGGCGGCAAAGTTACTGCCTTTGGCGCGGCCTGTCAACTCTATTTCCACTAAAGATCAACGCCCTGGCAGGGGTCGTGGTTTGCTGTGGATAACTTTACCCTCAACCGTTAGACTCGCCGGTCCTGGTGGGAACCGGCGTTTCTATCGAGCGAGCGTGAGACTGCATGATACTTTGGACTAAGTGCCTGGAGCGGTTGGAAGAGGAGCTGTCGGCACAGCAGTTTAATACTTGGATCCGCCCGCTGCACGCGGTGGAGGATGGCGACGGTCTGCGTCTGTTGGCGCCTAATCGCTTTGTGATGGATTGGGTGCGGGAACGCTTTCTGGCCCGGGTCGCCGAGATCGCCGCTCAATACCTGGACCGGGATGTGCCCATTTCCATCGAAATCGGTAGCCGGTCTGCGGAAAGTGTACCCGTAGCTCCCGTGGTCACGGCGTCATCACCCCCTTTGCGTCCCACTAAGCGACCCCTGCAGCAGGCCGGCAGGCTCAATCCAGACTTCACCTTCAATACCCATATCGAGGGTAAATCCAATCAGCTGGCCCGTGCCGCTGCCCGCCAGGTAGGGGAAAACCCGGGGGGTGCCTACAATCCTTTGTTTATTTACGGCGGTGTTGGTTTAGGTAAAACCCATCTGATGCAGGCCGCGGGCCAGCTGATGGTGGAGCGGCAACCGCAGGCACGGGTGGCCTATGTCCACTCAGAGCGTTTTGTCGCCGACATGGTCAAGGCGCTGCAACATAATGCGATTAACGAATTCAAGAAACACTACCGCACCCTCGATGCCCTACTGATCGACGACATTCAATTTTTTGTCGGTAAGGAACGTTCGCAAGAAGAGTTTTTTCACACCTTCAATAATCTGCTCGAAGGCCAGCGACAGGTAATTATTACCGCAGACCGTTTTCCTAAAGAGCTGGTGGGGGTGGAAGAACGTCTGATATCTCGCTTTGGTTGTGGCTTGACGGTTTCTATTGACCCACCGGAGCTGGAAACTCGCGTAGCGATACTCATGAAGAAGGCGCAACATGAAGGTTTGGTTCTGCCGGAGGAGGTTGCTTTTTTTATTGCCAAGCGTGTGCGTTCCAATGTGCGTGATTTAGAGGGGGCGTTCCGCCGCGTTGTGGCCAGCGCCGCCTTTACCGGACGGCCGATTGATATGAACCTGGCCAGCGAGGCCTTGAAGGATCTTTTGGCGTTTCAGGAACGCTTGGTTACCATCAACAACATTCAGAAGACGGTGGCGGAGTACTTCAAGATCCGCGTCTCGGACCTGCATTCTAAAAACCGTGCGCGCCAGGTGGTGCGTCCTCGACAGCTTGCTATGGCGCTGTCCAAGGAACTCACCAACCACAGTCTGCCAGAAATCGGTGACGCCTTTGGAGGGCGTGATCACACCACGGTACTGCATGCTTGCCGTAAAGTGGTGGAACTCAATGCGTCTGATATGCGTATCAAAGAGGACTATTCTAATTTGTTGAGGATACTCACAACCTGAAGTGGAAAAGTGCGCGCCGGATTGTGGATAACTCTCTATAATGGCCACTCACGTAAAGTTACTCATGTTTATCCCGACCACACGCACAGTGCTTACGAGGGGTTATCAACAGAGTTTAATTACTATAACTCTTTGTTATTATTATGAAATAATGCCTTACCCACAGGTTGAGACCGAATCAATAGTTATTATTATAAGTTTTTAAATAAAAACCTATAAACCAATTATGGAACACACTATGCAAATTAGTATCCTGCGCGAAGATCTTCTTAAACCTCTCTCGTTTGTTGCAGGCGTGGTCGAGCGACGCCAGACCCTGCCCATCTTGTCTAACGTATTAATTCGCCTGCATGACGGTGAGCTGTCGTTAGCGGGGACAGACCTCGAGGTGGAGGTGATTGTGAAGACCCGGTCTGTTCAGGGGGCCAACGGCGAGATAACAGTACCGGCGCGCAAGCTGTTGGATATTTGCCGTGCCCTCCCGGCCCAAGCCAAGATTGAGATCAAGCTGGAAAAGGAAAAGGCCGTGATCAAGTCTGGCCGCAGCCGGTTCACACTGTTGGTGTTGCCTGCCTCGGATTTCCCCACTATCGAAACCACACAGTGGGAGCGCAGCATTACACTCCCACAGAAATCCCTGAAGGAACTGTTGGAAAGAACCCAGTTTTGTATGGCGCAACAAGACGTGCGCTATTATCTGAATGGCTTGTTGCTGGAAGTGGGTGCTGACAAACTGCGTGCAGTCGCTACCGATGGCCACCGCATGGCCATGAGCGAAGCACCTCTAGCTACCCAAAGCGAGGGTGATAAGCAAGTGATTGTGCCGCGCAAGGGTGTGCAGGAACTGTCGCGCTTTTTAGAAAATAGTGATGAAACCGTCAATGTGTTGTTGGGGAGTAACCACATACGCGTTGTTTTCCCGGACCTGATATTTACCTCCAAACTGATCGACGGGCGATTTCCAGACTACAACAAGGTTGTTCCGCAAAAACAGACCATTCTTCTAAAGCTGGATCGGGACTTGTTTCGAGAAACACTCAACCGCGCCGCTATCCTGTCGAACGAAAAATATCGTGGTGTGCGCTTCAGTATCGCCCCAGGCACACTTCGGGTCACTGCGCACAATCCGGAACAAGAGGAGGCACAGGAGGAGCTGGCTATCGACTACCAGGGCGACGAACTGGATATTGGTTTTAATGTAACTTATATCAGTGATGCCATTAGCGCCCTCGACTCCTCGGTGGTCGAATTTGGGCTATCTGATGCAAACAGTAGTTGTACTTTGCGTAGTCCCGCTGAGCATCGATATCAATATGTGGTTATGCCCATGCGTCTATGACGTCTGGGAGAACGTCCACAAGCCCGCCGCTGAAACCATAAATGCCCCTTACTTTACTTGAGGTGGAGAACCTTCGGCTTTTCGAGACATTTCGACTCACGCCCGATCTCGGCCTTAATCTCATTGTCGGTCCTAATGCCAGTGGGAAAACCAGTTTACTCGAAGCCATCTACCTTCTAGGAACAGGCCGCAGTTTCCGTTCGGCACACCTTAATCAGCTTATTCGACACAACAACCCTTCCTTTCTGGTGAGCGGGCTCTTCCACGATGAGAGCGTCCCCGCCACTCGGCTGGCACTGCAACGCGACTCACAACTATCACGCTTTAGCGTGGGAGGCAGTCCACAACCCAGCGCTGCTTCTCTAGCGCGCACCCTACCCTTACAAATCATCTCTCCAGACAGCCATTTCCTGTTTTTTACCAATACACGTCAACGGCGTGGGATATTAGATTGGGGGGTGTTTCACGTGGAACCGGATTTTTATCTGCAATGGGTGCGTTATCAACGGGCACTTAATCAACGCAATGCCGCCCTGAAAGTACGCCAACCACCCAAGGCATGTTTTGCTTGGGATCCAGAATTGGCGGAATCCGGAGAAAGACTAAGTGGCTATCGTCAACGGTTTCTTGAAGAATGGAATGCCCGTTTTCAACACTACTGTCTTCATCTTTTGGACACATCCGCATCAAAAATTGAACTTAGGCAGGGTTGGGATCCCTCTACCAGTCTCGCAGAAACACTCTACAAAGAACGCGGTAGGGATTCCCACGCCGGGACAACCCACGCCGGCCCACACCGTGCCGACATATCCTTGTCCTTTTCTGGTCAGCCAGCCCGCACCAGCGCCTCCCACGGACAGCAGAAACTATTGGTAATTGCCCTACGACTGGCACAGATGGAAATTTTTACCCAGAAAACCACGCGCCACTGTGTGGTGTTAATTGACGATCTCGCGGCGGAGCTGGATCCCACGCACCGACAACAGTTAATGCACACCCTTTCCAATATGTCCCTGCAGGTTTTCGTCACCGCCACAGAAGCCGGTTTGGTGGAAACCAAAGACTGGTCATCTTACAAAGTGTTTCACGTGGAACGAGGCACCCTGGAAGAAACAAACCGCCCAGATATCGCAGAACAAAGTCGTTAAACAGGCGTAAACAAGAGACAAAAATGGTAAAGTTCAGCTTTTTACAGGCGGACATTCACGATGGATAACAAACCTGTTTATGACTCCACCAGCATCCAGGTCCTTAAGGGTTTGGATGCCGTACGCAAGCGCCCCGGCATGTACATCGGCGACACCGACGATGGTACTGGTTTGCACCACATGGTGTTTGAGGTGGTGGATAACTCTATCGATGAGGCCTTAGCTGGATACTGCACCCAAGTTTTGGTCACCGTACATATCGATAACTCGGTGACCGTTTCCGACAACGGGCGCGGCATCCCTACCGGTATCATTCCGGAAGAAGGTAAATCCGCCGCCGAAGTGTTGATGACGGTGCTGCATTCTGGCGGCAAATTCGACCAAAATTCCTACAAGGTGTCCGGCGGTCTGCATGGTGTCGGTGTTTCGGTGGTAAACGCCCTATCGGAATTCCTCGAGCTGAGCATACGCCGGGAAGGCAGCCTGCATTATCAGAAATACATAAACGGCGAGCCGCAAGAACCGCTAAAAGCGGTCAGCAAGGCGGACGACACCGGCACCGATGTGCACTTCAAACCCAGCCCCGTCGTCTTTGGCGATACCCTGATCCACTACGACCTCCTGGCCAAGCGACTCAGGGAGTTGTCGTTTCTCAACTCCGGGGTGCGCATCGTCTTGCGGGATGACCGCGACGGAAAAGAAGACGTCTTCGAATACCAGGGGGGCATCGCCGCTTTTGTTCGGCACCTCAACCGCAACAAGACACCCCTGCATGAAAAGGTGATTCATTTTATCTCCG
>JAYSOL010000285.1:0-2950 GCA_043723045.1 Gammaproteobacteria bacterium
GTCGGCGCGGCGGGCGGTATCGGCGGGTTCTTCCTGGCCAAGTCCCTGGGCTGGTCCCGCGGCATGACCGGCGATTTTGCCATGGGCTTCTGGGTGTTCGCTGGCCTCGCCTTGCTCGGACTGGTGGGCCTGGTGTCGGTGAAGCAACGCTGGCGCACCACCTGGGGTGCTGTCTCCGGCGCGCGCGTGTAATGGCGTGGTTCGATGGCTACTGACCGAGGGACCGTGTAGGCCGGTGGCGGATATGTAACACTAGCGTGATTCCGCCAACCGGCAACAGGCACCGATGACCTCAGAACAACTACAGACCCGCGTAGGCTTCGTCAGCGAAACCGGTCGACGCAAGGCGAATGACGATTTCGTCGCCGCGCTCACCGGCAACACCCATTTTCGCGCGGTGAACGATACCCTGGTGGTGATCGCCGACGGGGTCGGCGGTGGGGTGGGCGGACGCGAGGCGGCGGAGACCACGTCGCGTGGATTTATCGACGCCTATTACAGTCTGCCCGGCACCCTGGGTGTGGATCGCGCCGCCGCACGCGCCTTGTCGGCCATGAACCGCTGGGTTTACGCCCAGGGCCGGCAGGACACACGCCTGCAGGGCATGGCCACCACGTTTACCGCCCTAGTGCTGCGTGGACGCCAGGCGCACATCGTACACGTGGGCGATACCCGCCTATACCGCTTGCGCGAGCACCGCCAGCAGCGACTCACCGAGGACCATACCCACCACCATCCGGACCTGCAGCACGTGCTGCTGCGCGCCGTCGGCCTGGAGGCGAGTGTGCGCGCCGATTACGCGGTGCACGGACTCAGGCTGCATGACCGTTTTTTATTGTGCAGTGATGGTCTATACGGCGTACTGAACGACAGCCGCATCCAGGCGATCCTGGACGAGCGCGAGTCGCCGCAGGAGGCGGCGGAGCGGCTGGTCGCCGCCGCCCTGCAGGCGGGCAGCCAGGACAATGTCACTGTTTTAGTGCTGGACGTGGTGGGTCTGCCCGCGGCGGATCAGGCGCATCTGGAAAGCGTGGTCGCCGCATTGCCGATACAGGAGCTGCCCAGGATCGGCGATGACATAGACGGTTTTCGTCTGCGTGAGATGATTTCCGACGGTCGTTACAGTCGTTTATTTCGCGCCGAGGATACACGTGAGCAGCGCGAGGTCATCCTCAAATTTCCCCACCCGCGGGTCACCGCCGATACGCATTATCGGCGCGCCTTCGTGCGCGAGGCGTGGGTCGGCGCGCAGGTGCGCAGCCCCTATGTCGGTGAAATTATCGAACTGCCGCCGGGACGACAGACACGGCTTTACTCGGTGATGCCCTACTATCAGGGACACACGCTGGAGACGCGCCTGCAGCGTCAGCCCCCGGTGTCCCTGGACGAGGGCGCGGCCATCGGCATCACCCTGGCCAAGGCGGTGTATGCCCTGAACCGCCTGCGCATTATCCATCGCGATATCAAGCCGGATAACGTCATGCTGGAAGCGACGCCCTCGCGCTATGTGGCCGACAGCAATGCCACCGGCTGGACGTTGAAGCTGCTTGATCTCGGCGTGGCGCGCCTGCCCGGCATTCAGGATGAGGCGGACGAAGACATCCCCGGCACACCCAGCTACATGGCGCCGGAACTGTTCGATGGCCAGGCGGGGGACGAACGCTCGGATGTGTACGCCCTGGGCGTGACCCTGTATCGCATGTTCAGCGCGGGACACTATCCGTATGGCGAGGTCGAGCCGTTTTCACGACCGCGCTTCAGCAAACGCTCGCCGTTGACGCGCCACCGCCCCGATCTGCCGGCGTGGTTGGATGCGGTCCTGGCGCGTGCCACCGCCGTCGACTGCAACGAGCGTTACGCGGATGCCATGGAGCTCGCCTTCGAACTGGAGAACGGATTGATGCGCGGCGCCAAGGCGCAGCCGGACAAGCTGTCGTTGTACGATCGCAATCCGCTGCGCTTCTGGCAGGTGGTGTCGCTGCTGCTGGCCGTGGCGCTGGTGGTGTCGTTGGCCCACGGCTAGTGCCTCGTTCTTTCTGAAACACTGTTTGTCATAAAATTCCTTCGGCTCAAAACCCACGATTCCTCTTCCTCCTTAATCACTCATACTCAAACCCAAGGCACGTCCCATGGGAGGTCGCAGGCGGGTAATCCAGTGCCGACCCAGGGTATCGCAGTGGCCAGTTGGCCGTCGCGACGCATGGGTGAGCGATTAACCCCATGGGGCGGTGGCCTGAGACGGCCGGTAATTTCAGCTTGCCGGGATCGGAAATGACGGCGAATCTGTGCCAATATTGAGATATAAAAAAATAACACGATTTTTCAGGCAGTAATGGGAGGATTGCATGAAAAACAGGGGGTGGTGTGTGGCTACCGTGCTGGCGCTGCTGGTTGCGGAGGCAAGTCAGGCGGCGGCGGAGGAGGAGGTCCGTTCCTTCGGCGTGCTCAACCAGCGCAGTGCGGTGCTCACGGCACAGTACTGGAACCCGATTCTTCAATATGTGAGCAAAAAGTCCGGCGTGGCCCTGGAACTGAAAATGGCCAAGACCGCCCCGGAAAGCTCGGCCATGATCGGCCGCGGTGAATTCGATTTCGTCTATTCCAATCACATTTTCACTCCGGCCAACACCCGCATCGGCTACCAGGTGTTTGCCCACTCCATCGAGCCCGCCATCCAGGGCCAGATCGTGGTGCCCGAGGGCTCTCCCATGCGTACGCTCAAGGACCTGGACGGCCAGGAGGTGGGCTTTCCCTCCGCCGCCGCCTTCGTCGGTTATGCTGTGCCCATGAACGCCCTGCTGCGCGCCGGCGTGAAGGTCACGCCGGTGTTTGCCGGCAACCAGGAGGGCATCATGGGGCAGATGAAGGCCGGACGGGTCATGGCGGCCGGGGTCAATTCCCGCGTGATGCGCGACTATGGGCGGCGTGAGCATTATAAGTATCGCGTGCT
>JAYSOL010000286.1:0-5133 GCA_043723045.1 Gammaproteobacteria bacterium
GACAGGCTGTTGCCCTGACTGGTACCGCCTTCACCCTTGAATTCCTTGCTCGAGCTCAACCCCATGGTCAGGTTGTTGTTGGTACGGTTCGCCAGCGGCAGCTGCCGCGGGGCGTCGAACTCCACACCAGAGCCAAACAGTATCGGGCTGGCGACATCGACGGTATTGCCTTTCTTGGTGGAGGTCTTGGCGTTCTTGCTGGCGCTGGTGCTCTCCACCAACACCACCGTGAGGGTATCGCCCACACGCCGCGCCTTCAGGTCCTCGAACAGGGACAGGGACTGGCCGGACTGGTAGATGCCGCCGGAGTTATTCTGCGTGGCCACCGGGTCCAGCGGTTTGGCGCTGGCGAAGGAAGGGTCCTTGCGCGGCGTGCCGGCGCAGGCCTGCAGCGCCAGCAACGCAACGCCAGCGGCCAACAGTGTCAATGTCTTATTTAGTGTCATCACGCGCCCCGCATTCGATCGGTGGTTACACATTGTTGCTGAGGTACTGCAACATGGACGCCGCCGTGGAGATGGCCTTCGAGTTCATTTCATAAGCGCGCTGGGTCTCGATCATGTTGACCATCTCCTCCACCACGTTGACGTTGGAACTCTCCACCGAGCCCTGCACCAGATTACCCAGGCCCGTGAGGCCGGGCGTGCCGGCCTGGGGCGAACCGCTGGCGGCGGTTTCGACGAACAGGTTCTCGCCCACCGCCTGCAGTCCGGCGGGGTTGATGAAGTCCGCCAGTTGCAGGCTGCCGATCTGGGTCGGCGCGGCATTGCCCGCTACCAGCGCCGACACCACGCCATCGGAACCGATGGTAATGCTCTGGGTGTTGGCCGGGACGGTGATGCCCGGCTGCAGGATATAGCCGCTCGACGTCACCATCTGGCCCTGGGCATCGAGCTGAAAGGAACCGTCGCGGGTATAGGCCACCGATCCATCTGACTTCTGTATCTGAAAGAATCCCCGGCCGCTCACCGCCAGGTCCAGATTGTTTCCGGTCTGCAGCAGGTTGCCCTGGGTGAAGAGTTTTTCCGTCGCCACGGTGCGCACGCCGGTGCCGAGCATCAGGCCCGACGGCAGCGTGGTGTTCTGCGACGACTGCGCGCCGGGCTGGCGCACGTTCTGATACAACAGGTCCTCGAACACGGCGCGGCCGCGCTTGAAGCCGGTGGTGCTGACGTTGGCCAGGTTGTTGGAGATCACGCCCATGCGCGTCTGCTGGGCGTCGAGTCCGGTCTTGGCAATCCATAATGCTGGGTTCATCGTTTATACCTCAAGTTGTTCAGTGGGATGCCGGCGCACGCCGGCATCGGCTTAGCCCATGCGCAGTATCTGCGCCGCGCTCGCATCGTTTTCCTGACTGGTGCGCATCATTTTCACCTGCATCTCGAACTGGCGCGCCAGGGAAATCATATTGACCATGGCATCCACCGGATTCACATTGCTCGCCTCCAGGGTGCCGGCGGACAGTCCGACCGCCGCATCCGGCGGCGGCACGCTGTCGTCCTGCATGCGCATCAAACCATCGCTGCCCTTCACCAGGTCCTGCAGCGGCGGCTTGACCAGCTTGATGCGATCCACCACCGCGAGGGTGGTGGCGCTTTGCCCGACCGGCTGTATCGACAGCGTGCCGTCCGCACCGATCTCGATTTTTTCCGCGGGTGGTATGGCGATGGGTCCGCTGTTGCCGAGCACCAGATGACCGGCGCCGTTCTCCAGCAGGCCGGCGGTGGAGACGCGCAGATCCCCGGCGCGGGTGTAGCCCTCCCGGCCGTCCGGGCCCTGCACCGCGATCCAGCCCTCACCCTTGACCGCGACATCCAGATCGCGTCCGGTGGCGAGCAGGCTGCCATAGGAAAAATCCGTACCCGGACGTTCCGCCATGGCGTACACGCGACTGGGGGCGCCCGGCCCAAACACGGGCATGGCGCGAAACGCCGACAGGTCGGCGCGAAAACCGGTGGTGCTGGCATTGGCCAGGTTGTTGTTGTTCGCCGCCTGCGCCAGCATCGTCTGACTGGCACCGGTCATGGCAACATAAAGCAATCTATCCATGTCGGTTCTCCGCGCCTAGCGTTGCATCAACGCAGGTTGATGATGGTTTGGGTGATGGCGTTCTCCGTCGTGATCACCTGGGCATTGGCCTGGAAGTTGCGCTGCGCCGTGATCATGGCGACCAGCTGTTCCGTCAGGTTCACATTGGAATCCTCCAGCGCACCGGCCTGCACGACACCGAGGCTCGCCGTGTTCGGTGCGCCGGTGAGGGCCACGCCGGACTCGGAGGTCTCCGTCCAGGTGGTGTCGCCGAGGGGACGCAGGCCCTGGGTATTGGCGAAGTTGGTCAACACCACCTGGCCCTGGGCACGCGACTGACTGTTGCTGTAGCGCGCATACACGATGCCGGTATCGGAGATATCGACGCCGCTCAGGCGGCCGGTGGTGTAGCCGTCCTGGGTCAGACTGTTGACACCGAAGGGGCTGCCGAATTGGGTGGTCGGCGAATAATCCACGGCCAGTGTCATGTTGGCCGCGCCGGTGCCCGGGTTGAAGGCCGCCGTGGTGATGGTACCGGGAGGAACCGCGACGCCGTTGACCGTGGCGAGCGCGCCCAAGCTGGTGAAGCCCAAGGTATCGGGGCCGTCGCGCAATGTGCCGTCGACGTAGAGATAGGTCTCCCAGGTGTTGGCGGCGGTCTTGCGATAGTACATGGTCGATAGATGGGTCGTACCGAGGGAGTCGTACACCGTGGTCGAGGTGGCATTGTTGTAGGTCGCCGCGTTCGCCGGATTGAATGCCAGCAACGGTGCCGTGGCCGCGGCATTCAGGTTGACGCCGACGCTGACGCCGGCGGTGGCTCTGGGCGCGATATCCGCCATGGACAATTGCAGGTCGCCGAGGGCGCCGGTGATGTTGCCGGTGGCGTCCGCCAGATAACCGGTCAGATGCAGGCCGGAGCTGTTGGCGATAAACCCCTGGCGGTCGATGCCAAAGGCGCCGGCGCGCGAGTAGACGATGGAGCCGTTGTCGCTCAAGCGGAAGAAGCCCTGGCCGTTCACGGCGAGATCCAGATTGTTGTTGGTGAAATTGATATTGCCCTGGGTGAACTGCTGCGCCACAGCGGCCAGCTTGACGCCGCTGCCGATGGTGTTGGCGCTGGAACCCGAGCCCGATACCGGGTAGACGTCGGCGAACTCGGCACGCGACAGCTTGAAACCGTTGGTGCTGCTGTTGGCGACGTTATTGCCGATGGTATTGAGGTCGGCGGTGGCTGCATTCAACCCGCTGATCGCTGTGTTCATAGACATGATGACTCTCCTTCGAGACTGCGCTGACGTTATGAAATCTGTTTGACGTCGCCGAGGGACACCGCCCCCAGACCCGTCAGATTCAGAAGCATGCCCTGTGCCCCGCCGAGGGAAACGCTCTCCACCAGGGCGCTAACCGATGTATCCGCCGCATAATTCTTGCCGTCGACCAGCGCCTCCGCCGTCACCTGGTAACGACCGGGTGCCGCGGCGGTACCGGCATCGTCGAGCCCGTCCCAGCTGAAGCGCACGTCGCCCGCCTGCTGCCCGCCCAGTACCAGGCGACGCACCAGCTGACCGCTGCCATCGGTGACGTTGATGGCGAGGTCGGCCACACTCATCGGCAGATTCACCGAGCCGTTGAGCGCGCCACCCAGGGGCAGGACGCCGATGCCGCCCGGCACCATCACCGATCGGCCTACCAGACTCGACGCCATTAGCGCCTGGTTGGATTGCAGCGCGCTGGCCATCTGGGTGAACGATTTCTGCAGGTCTTGAATTCCGCTGACCGTGCCAAACTGGGCCATCTGACCGAGAAACTGACTGCTGTCCATGGGCTTGGTGGGGTCCTGATTCTTGAGCTGTGCGACCATCAGATCGAGGAACTGATCCTGGCCGAGGGCGTTGGCCGCCGCACCGCTGGCGCGCTGGGTCTTGGTGATATCGCTGCCGCTGATGGCGGCGAAGGGATTGCTGTTATCGACCGGATTCATAATATCTCCTTAAGGATGCCGCTTACTGGCCCAGGGCCAATGTTCTGAGCAGCAACTGCTTGCTGGTATTGACCACCTCGACGTTGCTCTGATAGGAACGCGACGCTGAAATCATATTGGCCATCTCCTCCACCACGTTCACGTTCGGCATATGGATATAGCCCCCGGCATCCGCCAGCGGATGGTCCGGCGCATAGGCGGTGCGCAACGGTGCCTGGCTCTCGACGATGCCCAATACCTGGACGCCGGTGGAGGCCTGGTCCTGGGCACGCGCATTCATGATGGCGGCAAACACCGGGTGGCGCGCACGGTAGGTGCTGTCCACACTGCTGCTGACGCTCTCGGCGTTGGCCAGGTTGCTGGAGGTGGTGTTGAGGCGCAGGGACTGGGCGCTCATGCCGGAACCGGCGATATCGAAGACGCTGAAGAGTGCCATGGATTAATCCCCCCGGATCGCGGTCAACAGCGTTTTGATCTTGCCACTGAGGAACGTCAGGCTCGATTGGTATTGCAGCGCATTGCGTGCGAACTCGGTGTATTCCACCTGACTGTCGACGGTGTTGCCGTCGACCGAAGGTTGCCGGGGATTGCGGTAAAGCAGCTCGGCCGAGGACTGGGATGCCAGCGGTTGAATATGCGCGGCGTTGCTCGCGGCCATGGGCAGAGCAGCACCCGCGGTGGTCGTGGTGTTTTGCGTGGCGCTCAATATCGACTTGAAGTCGATGTCGCGCGCCTTGTAATTGGGGGTATCGGCGTTGGCCAGATTGGCCGCCAGCACCTCGGCACGCTGCGACCGCAAGGTCAGTGCCTGCGGGTGTATGCCCAGTGCGCTATCAATCGTTATCGGCATGTTGCTCTCCAGCTTGAGTCTTTGTAACAGCTGTTAAGCAATGCGCGTGCCAATACCCGGATATGTCAGAAACACGCCGCGCCTGCGGTTGAAACCCCTGTATTCAAGCCAAACGACACGATTTCCGTGTTGGATGAAAATCGATCTCCATGGGGTGGAATTTTGACGGCGGCAAACACCGGACCTCGCGGCGGCAACTATTGCCGCCGGCTGAAGCGGGACACGGCAACAGATAGGTAATGCCTGGTAATGTAGGGTGCGCCCTGCGCAC